>CAKZJN010000567.1 GCA_936943465.1 uncultured Rhodoferax sp. | reverse complement strand
TTTTGCACCGCCAAAGACGCCGCCACCTGCCGCCAGTCCCGAATTTGTTCTTTGCGCAGCAACACCTCCAGCGCATTGCCCGCCGCAGAAAACGAGTCCGGCGTGTGCTTTAACCAACTCAACACCTGATCGCTGGTCGCACTCCAGACGCTGGCCTGCAGCAAACCCATCACGCCAGCCCCGGCGTGGCTGGTGGACAGCTTCCAGCCGGTTTCATCCCGTATGGCTACACCGGCGCCATCCAGCAAGGCCCGCACGCGGCGGGTCAGGACCCGGTCGGACGACACCAGCGCCAGTGGAAAACGGCTGCCTGCGATGTGCGCCAGCGCCTGGGCCGCACAACGCTGCGCCTCATCCTCCGCGTCCAGGCAGGCATGCAAATGGGGCTTAGCTGCTGCGGGCTCTTCCGCTTCCGGCATGTCCAACGGCAAGAGCGCCAGTCCATCACCCCAGGCCTGAGCCAGCCCCTTTGCCAGTGGATCATCGGCAATGCCCTGCACCATCACCAGGCACTCCATTCCGGCGCAGGCATCCGGTGTAAATAGCAAGTCGCTGGCATAGGCCGAAAGGGCAGCCCACTCCACGGCAACCCGCGCCACCGCCACTTCCCACTGCAACGCGGTGCCGGTCATGCCCTGGAGCGCCGCGCTGCGAGCCTGCGCCGCCCATTGCGGTCGGTCAGCGGGTGCACTGGCGGCAGCCAAGGGCGCCAACTGGTGAGCAGTTTGCACCAGCAGGCCCGCCAGGCTGGCCTTTTGCTCGCCCAATCCAGCTTGCTCCAGCAGTTTGTGGGCAGTTAGAAGGTCCCAGGTCGCGTCCAGCCGGATGTCGATCGGCCCGGCATGAAACGCTCCGGCCGACTGGCACCAGTTCATGGTGGTCTCAAAGCGTGGCGCGAATCCGTCGCCAAATACCCGCGTCCACATGCGAGCCGCCAGTGGCCGCAATTGCGCAAACGGAAGCAAAACCAGGGTGCGCGCCGGGTGCGCGCCGCGCGCCTGCATGGCCTGTTGCAGCCGATGGATAAAGCCCGCTTCAGGGCGTATCCAGCGCGCAATCACCGGGTGGTCATCGGGGTAGGCAAAGGCCGCCAGCCCGCTTGATGCATCGATTTTGGCTATGCCGGTCATAGGGTCCTGTCGGCGGGGCGGGTACTTGGTTTCTGTCACAATGCCGCAACTTTAGCTGTATCTAAAACTCCCAAAGGAAAGCCCATGGCCAGCGACCTCATCAAACACGTGACCGACGCCACATTCGAAGCCGACGTGCTGCAATCTGCCCAACCCATTCTGGTGGACTACTGGGCCGAGTGGTGCGGCCCCTGCAAGATGATTGCACCCATCCTGGACGAAGTGTCTTCCACCTACCAAGGCAAGCTGCAAATCGCCAAGATGAATGTGGACGAAAACCGCGACATTCCCGCCAAGTTCGGCATCCGTGGCATTCCCACACTGATGCTGTTCAAGGACGGCCAACTGGCGGCGACCAAAGTGGGCGCCATGAGCAAGGCCCAACTGACCGCGTTCATCGACCAGCAACTCGCCTGAGAAGGCGGTAGAAACCCCACGGCCGTGCCGCAGCAGCACGGCCGTTTTTCCTGTCATAATTCGACACGTTCACCGGCCATATAGAGAACCGGGCGCCCAAACGGTGCAGAACGCTGAGGCCTAGCAACCCACCTTGCCTCACCCCCCTTCCCCAGAATTTCCACCTTACGGTTTTCCTCCGAACTTTCGGTCAACGCCCCAACGGGACCCATTCCATGCACTTAAACGAACTCAAGGCACTGCACGTGTCCGAAGTCTTGAAGCAGGCTGAAGAGCTTGAGATTGAAAACACCGGCCGCATGCGCAAGCAGGAGCTGATGTTCGCCATCATCAAGAAGCGCGCCCGTACCGGCGAGCAAATCATTGCCGACGGTGTGCTGGAAATTCTGCCGGACGGTTTTGGCTTCTTGCGCAGCCCCGATACGAGCTACACCGCGTCCACCGACGACATCTACATCAGCCCCAGCCAAGTGAGACGCTTCAACTTGCACACCGGCGACATGATCGAAGGTGAAGTGCGTACACCCAAGGATGGCGAGCGTTACTTTGCGCTGAACAAGCTGGACAAGGTGAACGGCGGTGCGCCCGAAGGCAACAAGCACAAGGTCATGTTTGAAAACCTGACGCCGCTGTTCCCCAAGGTGCAGATGAAGCTGGAACAGGACATCAAGTCCGACGAAAACATCACCGGCCGTGTGATCGACATCATTGCCCCCATCGGCAAGGGCCAGCGCGCTCTGCTGGTCGCCCCGCCCAAGAGCGGCAAGACGGTGATGATGCAGCACATTGCCCACGCCATTTCGGCCAACTACCCGGACAGCCACATGATGGTTCTGCTGGTGGATGAACGCCCCGAAGAAGTGACCGAAATGCAGCGCACCGTCAAGGGCGAGGTGATTGCCTCCACCTTCGACGAACCCGCCGCCCGCCATGTGCACGTGGCCGAAATGGTGATCGAGCGCGCCAAGCGTCTGGTGGAATTGAAAAAAGACGTAGTGATCCTGCTGGACTCGATCACCCGCCTGGCCCGCGCCTACAACAACGTCGTGCCCTCCAGCGGCAAGGTGTTGACCGGCGGTGTGGATGCC
>CAKZJN010000566.1 GCA_936943465.1 uncultured Rhodoferax sp. | reverse complement strand
CAGCCCTCTGCCGTCGTAGTCACCCAACCCACACCCGCGGAGTCGGGACTAAGCCGGGTGACGATTTGTGGTACTCCACCATGAGGAGCGCGGCTTAGTCCCGAATCCGTCGCGTGCAACAAATGTCCCCGCCCCATCTTTCATTAAAACAAACTGGATTGCGTGGACTCGGAACTCCCACCACAGGCAGGTCGCCGAAACTGCGACACATCCCATCTGCCCGGCACCTTTTGTAGCCCGGTGCGCCGGAGTGCCAATGCAAAGCGCTGCTTCAGCAAATCGGCAAATAGCCCGTAGCCTTTCATGCGTGTGGCGAAGTGGGCTTCATAGTCCTTGCCACCGCGCATGTCCTGCACACGGTGCATCACATGGTCGGCGCGCAAGGGGTAATGCGCCTGCAGCCACTGCACAAACAGGTCGCGCACTTCGAGGGGCAGGCGCAGCAGCACGTAGCTGGCATAGCGCGCGCCCGCGTTGGCAGCGGCTTCCAGAATCTTTTCCAGTTCTACGTCGTTGATGGCCGGGATCATGGGCGAGGCAAAAACGGCGGTTGGAATGCCGGCCTGCGCCAAGGCTTGGATGGCCTGCAAGCGGCTACCGGGTGAACTGGCGCGCGGGTCGAGCTTGCGCGCCAGCGTGGTGTCCAGGGTGGTGACTGACACGTTGACCTGCACCAGTCCGTTCCGGGCCATCTGGCTCAGCAGGTCGAGGTCGCGCGTGATCAGCGCGTTCTTGGTGATGATTCCCACCGGCACCCTGCATTCGGCCAGCACTTCGAGCACCGCACGGGTGATGCCCAGCTTGCGCTCGGCGGGCTGGTACGGGTCGGTGTTGGCTCCGACCACGATCAGGTTCGGCTGGTAACCCGGTTTGGCCAACGCGGCCCGCAATAGCTCAGCGGCATTGGCCTTGGCAAATATCTGTGTCTCAAAGTCCAGACCAGGGCTTAGGCCCAGATAGGCGTGCGTGGGCCGTGCGTAGCAATACACGCAGCCATGTTCGCAGCCCTGGTACGGATTGATGCTTTGCTCGAAGCCTATGTCGGGCGACTGGTTGCGGCTGATGATGGAGCGCGCCTGACGCAAGGTGACGGTGGTTTTGGTGCGCGGCAGGTCGTCGGGTTCGGCTGCGTCCTCGTCACCCGGCCATTCCATTTCTTCCGGTAACAGGCGCTCCCGCTGGTGCGCGTCAAAGCGAGGGCCGGGGTTGGAGCCCGCGCCGCGGCCTTTGAAAAAATGGAGGGGGAGGGAAGACATGGCGGTAGATTGGCTGGCTATTTATACAGTATTTGTGTGCCACCCGAGGCACTTTTGGGCTGGAATAGGCTTGCGCTAAGCTGCGCGGCTGCCACCCTTGAAAGACCATTCCATTGAACCGACGACCCAAAAGCTGGACTTGGCCGCGCGCCTTGGTGATGCCGGCCTTTGCCACGCTCTACGCGGTCCTTGCATGGCGCTGGGGGAGTTCGCGGGGTGTGTTGTTTGCCTATGTGGGACTCAGTGTGCTCACCTTCGCGGCGTATGCCTTTGACAAAGCGGCTGCCAAGGCCGGCCGCTGGCGAACCCCGGAGCAGACCCTGCACCTGCTCGCCTTGGCCGGTGGCTGGCCCGGTGCGCTGTTGGCGCAGCAATGGTTAAGACACAAGACCAGCAAACCCCGCTTTATTGCGATTTTCTGGCTGACTTTGGCACTCAATGTGGGGACGTTGGTGGTGTGGCATGCTGCACACTTTTAGGCCCATCGTTGCTTAACCAAAGGAACTGCAGCATGAAAATTACCGTGGAAACCACCGTCCAAGCGCCCGTGGCCAAGGTCTGGGCCGCCTACACCACGCCGGACGACATTACGCAATGGAACGCCGCTTCCGACGATTGGCACACCACCCGGGCCAGCGTTGATTTGCGTGTGGGCGGAGCATTCAGCTCGCGCATGGAGGCCAAGGACGGCAGCTTTGGTTTTGACTTTGCGGGAACCTACACCGAGGTCGTGCCGCATGAGCGCTTGGCCTACGCCTTTGGCGACCGCACGGCGCTGGTCGAGTTTGTGGAGGGCGCTGCCGGTGTCACCGTGCGCGTGTCCTTCGATGCAGAAACCCAGCATTCCCCAGAGCAGCAGACGCAGGGCTGGCAGGCGATTCTGAACAACTTTGCCAGGCACGTGGCGGCGAAGCCTTAAGTGGACGCGACCTGAATGGCCTTGCAACGCACCACCCGTGAAGCCGGCCCCAACGATGCTGCGGCCGTTGCGGTCTTGTTTGATCTGTACCGCCAGTTTTACGAACAGCCGGCCGATCTGCCCTTGGCCGAGCGTTTCATTCAGGAGCGTATGACCCGCCAGGAGTCGGTCATTCTGGTGGCTGAATCACCGGCTGCCGGCTTGCAGGGTTTTTGCCAGCTTTACCCCAGCTTCTGCTCCGTCGAAGCGCAACCCATCTATGTGCTTTACGACCTGTTTGTGCATCCGTCGGCGCGCCGCAGTGGCGCAGGCCGCATGCTGTTGCAGGCGGCTGAGGCAAGGGCCGCAGCCGATGGCAA
>CAKZJN010000565.1 GCA_936943465.1 uncultured Rhodoferax sp. | reverse complement strand
CGGCATGGGGCTCTGGACTATCCGCCGTGATTGAGTTTGATAAGCCGCTCCAGACGCAGTTGTATACGCACTTCTGCCGGATGAACCTGGGATTCAATATTGAATGGCGGCTCAGCGGTGTTCCGGACGATCGGCTCAACCATGGGAAGTCCGGCTCTGTTTACGACAGCTGCAACGGTGGGGGTGGTGGTGCTCTTTCCCCGGCGCAAAACGATGGCAACTTCCCCTGAGCGCAGCCTAACAAAAGCGCCCGGGTGGTAAATGCCTGCCGCCTTCAGAATTGCGGCTCCCGCTTCGTCGGTTTGTGCGGCCGGGTCGTAGTAGATGCTTTTCATGGCCACTGAATTGGGCGAGGCCCTTCTCGACACGCGTGGCGAGAGACGTGCGGTAAACAGGTCAACCCGTTGGATCAAGCCTGCAAATCGGTAGCTGGGCTTGGTAGACCGCAGTGGCTGCGCAATCAAAGTGTGGTGCTGGCGAACAATATCCAGCAGTAGTTGATCCTGAACGCCCATTGCGTTCAAGAGTTCGCTGGAGCGCACCGGGTGCTGCGCAATTGACTTCCGTTGCAGCAGCGTTGGGGGCTCCGTCTGGCGTGATAGCGTGTCCTGCAGTTCGGTCATCCCCAGATTCATGGCGATGGCCGCACGGATCAACACCACCACATCGCATTCTGGCCAATGCAAGACTTCATTGGCAGTCACAGCGCAGACTGCAGCCACCAGCATGCTGTGCGTGGCGCTATAAATCTGCGTTTCACTCCCAGCCAGATAAAACAAGGCAAGCAAGGTGTCGTCGGGAAGGGTGCGTACTTCACGCATCAAGTCAGTAGCCGTTTTTTCCAGCTGACTCGCAAAATGCTCTGCATTGGGATTGCGAAGCATGGTGTTGCATGCCTGAACCGCGTCGTGCCAGTCGATGTAGGGGCTGCGCAAATCGTTGATGCTGTGACCGCCTGAGTAGTTCAGATTGACGCTGGCAATATTGCCCAACGTGTCTTGCTTTCGCAGGGACGTGAATAGCTGATTCACATAGGCCTTGCGTGCCTCTGTGAGCGCTTTATCGGCGCTGTTGGACAGGTCAACATAAAAGCCGCCACCGTGGTTGGCGAGGTCCTTCAGAAGCTTTTCAGTTTCGAAAACGAAGCCTTTGGATGCCAGCAAAACACCGCGCCGGTCCACCAGGTTGTACGGCAAAGGCCGGTGTAAATGGACCGACTGTAAGTTGACGGGGACGAGGTGCAGGCTGAGCATAAGGCGCTCGCATAGGTTCTGCTGAAATCCTAGGCATGCCCTAGTGGAAATGCAAATTCGATTGAAAAATGAAAGCGAAGATTCGAATTCTCAACCACGCCTTATGGCTGCGGATAGCGATGAATCTCAATGGTGGTGTGTACGATTTCTTCGTGGATCGACAATCGCTCACGCAATAGCGATGGAGTCAGCTCGGGGTCTTGCGTGACCACGGTCAGTGCGCAGGAATAGACTTGTTTGCCTACACGCCAGACATGCAGGTCGGTGATGCGGGTCATTAAGTGTTCCGCCTCCGGGGGCTCAATGACATCGCGTATCTCTTGGACAACCGGGTGATCCATTTCCCGGTCCAGGAGGACCTTGCCGGTTTCCTGCAATAGGCCTTTGGCCCAAATGGCGACTAACGCAGCACCCAGAAGTCCCATCACCGGGTCGAGCCATGCCCAGCCCCAAAGCCAGCCACCGATGAGTGCGGCGATTGCCAACACGGAAGTGGCTGCATCGGCCAGTACATGGACGTAGGCCGACTTGAGATTCAGGTCCGTGTGACGGTGATGGTCGTGCGGGTGGTGGTGGCCATGACCGTG
>CAKZJN010000564.1 GCA_936943465.1 uncultured Rhodoferax sp. | reverse complement strand
TTGCGTGAAGAATCGAGCCTGACCAAAGGCGACCGGGAAATGATCGTGACCGCCACCAGCGCGGCCAACGAGTGCCTCTATTGCGTGGTGGCCCACGGCGCCCTGCTGCGCATTTACGAGAAAAAACCGCTGGTAGCCGACCAGGTGGCCGTGAACTACCGCAAGGCCGACATTACGCCCCGCCAACGCGCCATGCTCGACTTTGCCATGAAAGTCTGCCTGGCCAGCCACACCGTCGAAGAAGCTGACTTTGTGGCCCTGCAGGAGCACGGTTTCAATGACGAGGACATCTGGGACATTACCGGCATCACGGCGTTTTTTGGACTCTCCAACCGGGTGGCGAGCGTCACCGGCATGATGCCCAACCCTGAGTTTTATGTGCTGGGTCGCGCACCCCGCGTGAAGTCTTAGGCCCATGGTGCCCAGTGCCATGCGGCGGGCATTTGGCGCTCTGATCTGCCTGCTGGCCTGCGCGCCGGCGTGGCTGGGGGCGCAAGCCCTGGCGCAGCCCGAACTGGCAGGTGCCACTACCGCCAAAACCGGTTGGGCCAGGCGCAGCTATGCCGTCGCCGCGGCCAACCCGATCGCCACCCAAGCCGGGCTGGAAATGTTGCAGGCCGGTGGCAGTGCCATCGATGCGGCCGTTGCGGTGCAAATGGTTCTCACGCTGGTGGAGCCCCAAAGCAGTGGCATCGGTGGCGGCGCCTTCTTGATGCACTTTGATGGCAAATCGACGCAGGCGTTTGACGGGCGCGAAACGGCCCCCGCCGGCGCCACACCGGCGCTATTCCTGACAGCCAACGGACGGCCGATGGGCTTTAAAGACGCAGTGGTGGGCGGCCGTTCTGTCGGTGTGCCGGGTGCTGTCGCCATGCTGTTTGAGGCCCACCGCCAACACGGCAAGCTGCCCTGGAAAACCCTGTTCGCACCAGCCATCCGGCTGGCAAACGAAGGCTTTGCGGTCAGCCCGCGCATGGCCACGCTGCTGGCCAGCGAAAAGGCGCTGCAAGGCGATGCCGTGGCAAAGGCCTACTTTTTTGACGCCGACGGTAAGCCCTGGCCGGCCGGTCACCGCCTGCGCAACCCGGAACTGGCAGCCATCCTGCAGTCCATCGCCGAGCAAGGTCCGAGTGGGCTAACCACCGGCCGCACTGCCGAGGCCATGGTGCAGGCGGTGCAAACGCACCCGAACGCCGGCACGCTGTCCCAGACCGACCTCGCCACCTACCGTCCGGTGCTGCGGGAGCCCATTTGCTTTGACACGACACCAGTCACCATGCCAGCGGTGCGCGTCTGCGGCATGCCGCCCCCCAGTTCGGGCACGCTGGCCATCGGCCAGATTCTGGGCATGCTGGAGGCCAGCGGCGTTGCGCCCTCTGCGCTGACCAATGGTTTGCCTGACGCAGCTTGGTTGCACCGCTACACCGAGGCCTCCCGCCTGGCCTTGGCCGACCGCGCCCAGTTTGTTGCGGACCCCGACTTTGTGGCTGCTCCGGGTGGTGACTGGCGCACGCTGCTGGCACCCGCCTATCTGCGCCAGCGGGCTGCCGCCATTCCTGCCGACCCTGATGCACGCCGCATGCCGGCGGTGGAACCCGGCAAACCGGGCACCACGCCCCTGGCCTGGGCGCCGATGCCCGACCAGACCGAGTTCGGCACCTCACACATCTCGATCGTGGATGGCTTTGGCAACGCGCTGGCCATGACCACCACGATTGAAGACGCCTGGGGCTCGCGCCTCATGGTCAACCGGGGCTTGGGCCTGACGGGCGGTTTCCTGCTCAACAACCAACTCACGGATTTCAGCTTCGAGCCCATTGGCCCAAACGGCTTGCCCATTGCCAACCGGGTGGAGCCGGGCAAGCGGCCGCGCTCATCCATGTCGCCGGTTCTGGTGTTTGACAAAGAAAGTGGCCGCCTGTTGATCAGCGCAGGCAGCCCGGGCGGCGCCATGATCATTCACTTCACCGCCAAAACCCTGTACGGCATGTTGAACTGGGGCCTGAACGCGCAGCAGGCCATCAACCTGCCCAACTTCGGCACCCTGGGCGGGCCGGTGTTTCTGGAGCAAGGCGGCTTTCCGGCCAGCACCCTGGATGCGCTGCGGGCCCGCGGTCACACCGTAACCGAGGTGCCCATGCCCAGCGGACTGCAAGCCATCATGCGCACGCCCACGGGCTACTTTGGCGGAGCCGATCCGCGCCGCGAGGGTGTGGTGTTGGGAGACTAATTAATGGAGCCCCCACACTTCCCCACAGCGTGTAGGTCGCTGCCCCCTGAGGGGGGCACATTGCCCCTTGGGGCGGCCCTGCGGGGAAACCAACCCCCACGCAGCGCCGCATAATCTGATCCCCCTATGGCCATTCCGCAAACCTTTATTCAGGAACTGATCGCCCGCGCTGACGTGGTGGAGATCGTGGGCCGCTACGTGCCACTGAAAAAGGGCGGGGCCAACTTCATGGGCCTGTGCCCTTTTCATGGCGAGAAGTCACCGTCTTTTTCGGTCAGTCCGACCAAGCAGTTCTATCACTGCTTTGGCTGCGGCAAGAACGGCAACGCCATCAGTTTCCTGATGGACCACGCCGGCATGACCTTTATTGAAGCGGTGCACGACCTGGCGCAGCAATACGGCATGGTGGTGCCCGAGGACGACGCCTCGCCGCAAGACCGCGCCCGCGCGCAGGAGCAGCGCGAAAAGCAGCACACCCTGACCTCAGTGCTTGAAAAAGCCGGCGAAGCCTACCGCAAGCAGCTTAAGGATTCGCCCCGCGCCATCGCCTATTTCAAGGGGCGCGGCCTGTCGGGCGAGGTCGCCAAGCAGTTTGGCCTGGGCTATGCGCCCGAGGGCTGGCGCAGTTTGGCCAGCGTGTTTCCGCATTACGACGACCCGCTTTTGGTGGAAAGTGGCCTGGTGATTCATGCCCAGGAAGACGGCGAGGAAGAAAAGCGCTACGACCGTTTCCGCGACCGGGTGATGTTCCCGATCCGCAATATCAAGGGCGAGTGCATCGGTTTTGGCGGCCGCGTGCTGGGCGACGAAAAGCCCAAGTACCTGAACTCCCCCGAAACCCCGGTGTTCAGCAAGGGCCGCGAACTCTACGGCCTGTTTGAGGCCCGCGCCTCGCTGCGCGACATGGGCTATGTGCTGGTGACCGAGGGCTATATGGACGTGGTGGCGCTGGCGCAACTGGGCTTTCCCAATGCGGTGGCCACGCTGGGCACCGCCTGCACCACCGACCATGTGCAAAAGCTGTTCCGCTTTACCGATGCGGTGGTGTTCAGTTTTGATGGCGACTCCGCAGGGCGCCGCGCCGCGCGCAAGGCGCTGGACGGCGCCCTGCCCTACGCTACCGATGTGCGCAGCATCAAGTTTTTGTTTCTGCCGGCCGAGCACGACCCCGACAGTTTCATCCGCGCCCACGGCAAGGAGGCCTTTGCCCGCTATGTGTCCGAGGCCACGCCGCTGAGCCGCTTCCTGATCGAATCCGCCCGCGACGGGCTGGACCTGAACACCGCCGAGGGCCGCGCCCACCTGTCGAGCAATGCCAAGCCGCTGTGGAACCTGATGCCCGAGGGCGCCCTCAAGATGCAGTTGCTGGGTGAGCTGGCCGACCTGGTACAGCTCACTGGCCGGGAATTGGCCGAGCTCTGGAACCCCAGCGCCCCGGCCGCCCAGCCCGCGCGCGAAGGCGGCTGGCGTAAGAAGCAGGACGGCTACTCCCCAAACGAGGGGGCCGGCCAAGGCAGTCGCCGCCCCTGGGGCAATACGTCGTATGGCGGCGGCTTGCGCGGGTCCGCGTCACGCCCCGCTGGCCGCGCGCTGCCCAACAGCCGCGCCGACCATGCCACTCGGATTCTGCTGGGACATTCCGGCCTGTGGCAGACGCTGGGCAACGAAGACCACGCCCTCTTGTGCGAATTGCCCGAACCCCACGGCCCCCTGCTGGCTTGGCTGGAGGCCCAACTGCATGACCACGGCGCGCTGCCCTGGGAGGCGCTGCAGCAGGATCTGACCGGCCATCCGTCGCAGGAGGCGGCGATGCGTTTGATGTCGGGCGCCGCGATTCCGGTGCAGCCCGAAAACGAATCGGGTGCCGAATTGCGCGATCTGCTGGATCGCATGCTGGTGGAACGGCTTAAATTGCAGGAAACCGACGCCATCGAGGCCTCCAAGACCGACCCTTCGGCCCTGCAGCGCTACCAGGCCCTGCGCGCGCGGCGGGTGCAACTGATGGCGCAATTAGAAAAATCCCAATCCGACGGTATAATCCAAGGTTGATTCGGCAAGAGCGACAGCAACACCTCCGGGCCAGGCCAACGTAGACCCAAGTTCTCAACAGGCCACCTAACCGCAAGGACTGCATCCCAAATGATCGCCCTCCCATCTTGCCAAGGGAATCTCTCTCCCGTCCCTGCCACCTGAGGCCGTTTTTGCACAGCCTGGTTGGCGTTCTGTTCGCCTGAAATTTTTTTGATGATTCGAGGTTTTCGCATGCCTTCTCAAAAATCCGCCAAGCCCGCTCAGTCCGCCGCCAAACCTGCCGCAAAGTCCGCCGCCAAGACCGACCAGAAAGCCCCATCCGTGCCCGCATCCAAATCCAAAGCCAAACCCGCTGAAGTGGAAGTCGAAGAAGTCGTAGCCAAGAAGAAGCCTGGCCGCCCGCCCAAGGCTGCCGCCGCCGAATCCAGCGCGCCTGCCAAAACCGGTGCCAAGCGTGGCCGTAAGCCCAAAGCGGCTGCGGGTGCAGCCGCCGGTGGAGAGGCCGATGACATGGACATGTCGGATATTGAGGCCGATTTGGTTGGTGAACCCGAGGTCGCGACCACGCCTACCGGCGAAAAGGTCAAGCCGCTGCGCATGAAAATCAGCAAGGCGAAGGAACGCGCCTTGATGAAGGAATTCGGTCTGGACGAGACCGTGCTGTCCGAAGAAGACATGGCCAAGCGCCGTTCGCGCCTGAAGGCCCTGATCACGTTGGGTAAAACCCGTGGCTACCTGACCCACGGCGAAATTTCCGACCACTTGCCCGACAAACTGATCGACGCGGAAACGCTCGAAGTCGTGATCTCCATGTTGAACGACATGGGCGTGGCGGTGTACGAACAGACCCCCGACGCGGAAACCCTGCTGCTGAACAACAACGTGTCGACCGCCGCCACGGTGGAAGAAGCGGAAGAAGAAGCCGAAGCCGCGCTGTCCACCGTGGACAGCGAATTCGGCCGCACCACCGACCCGGTGCGCATGTACATGCGCGAAATGGGCACGGTGGAACTGCTGACCCGCGAAGGCGAAATCGAAATCGCCAAGCGCATCGAAGGCGGCCTGATGGCCATGATGGAGGCGATCAGTGCATCGCCCGCCACGATTGCCGAAATCCTGCGTCTGGGCGAAGAAATCCGCGAAGGCAAGGTCGTCATCACCACCATCGTGGACGGTTTCTCCAACCCCAACGAGGCCGACGACTATGTGGCCGAAGAAGATTTCGACGAGTTTGACGAAGCCGACGACGACGACGGCAAGGGCGGCTCCAAGGCGCTGACCAAGAAGCTCGAAGAGCTGAAAAAGCAGGCGCTGGAGCGCTTTGACAAACTGCGCGAACTGTTCGAAAAAGTGCACAAGGTCTATGACAAGGAAGGCTACGGTACGCCCAACTACGTCAAGACCCAGAAGCTGCTGAGCGAAGAGCTGATGACCATCCGCTTTACCGCCAAGGCGATTGAAAAGCTGTGCGACATGGTGCGCGGCCAGGTGGATGACGTTCGCAAGAAAGAGCGCGAACTGCGCCGCATCATTGTGGACAAATGCGGCTATCCGCAAGACAACTTCATTGCCGACTTTGCCGGTCGTGACAAGAACGGCCAGCCCGCACCTAGCAACCTGCTCAACCTCAAGTGGATTGAAAAGCAGGCCGCTGCCGGCAAGCCCTGGAGCGCGATCATGGGTCGCAACATTCCGCCGGTGCAGGACCTGCAGCAAAAGCTGGCCGACATTCAAGCCCGCGTGGTGGTGCCGCTTGAGCAGCTCAAGAGCATCAACAAACGCATGAACGAAGGCGAAGCCTCCAGCCGCGCCGCCAAGAAAGAGATGATCGAGGCCAACTTGCGCCTGGTGATCTCGATCGCCAAGAAGTACACCAACCGCGGCCTGCAGTTCCTCGACCTGATCCAGGAAGGCAACATCGGCTTGATGAAGGCCGTGGACAAGTTCGAATACCGCCGCGGCTACAAGTTCTCCACCTACGCCACCTGGTGGATTCGCCAGGCCATTACCCGCTCCATTGCCGACCAGGCGCGCACCATCCGTATCCCGGTGCACATGATCGAAACCATCAACAAGATGAACCGCATCAGCCGTCAGCACCTGCAGGAGTTCGGCTTTGAGCCCGATGCTTCCGTGCTGGCGGAAAAGATGGAGATTCCGGAAGACAAGATCCGCAAGATCATGAAGATCGCCAAAGAACCGATCTCCATGGAAACGCCGATTGGTGACGATGACGACAGCCACTTGGGCGACTTCATCGAAGACAGCGCCAACACCGCGCCCATGGACGCCGCCATGCAGGCCGGTTTGCGCGATGTGGTCAAGGACATTCTGGACAGCCTCACGCCGCGCGAAGCCAAGGTGCTGCGCATGCGTTTTGGTATCGAGATGACCTCCGACCACACGCTGGAAGAAGTGGGCAAGCAGTTTGACGTGACCCGCGAACGGATTCGCCAGATCGAAGCCAAAGCGTTGCGCAAACTGAAACATCCAAGTCGCTCCGACAAACTCCGCAGCTTCACAGACACGCTGTAATCGAAAAACAAAGTGGGCAACAGGCCCACTTTGTTTTTGAGGGGCTTACGCTTTGGACCATCCCGTATTCGCTCTGCTGGACGACTGCAACGCAACGGAACAGCATCCCAGCAGCAGGCTGTACACCGGCTTGGTGCGCGAGCACCGCTGCACGGACCCGCGCACGCTGAATACCTTTTGGCAGCAGGTGGAGCAGGACCAGCAAATGGGCCTGCACGCCGCGCTGTTTGCCGATTACGAATGGGGCTGCAAGTTACAGCAAGCCGGTCTGCGAATCACGGACGGCGACGCCCCCGGCGCCCTGCGTGTATTGATGTTTCGCCAACTGCAGCGGCTCTCCAGCGCGGAAGTTAACCACTGGCTGGCCGCAGCCGATGGCGACCAACCCTCCCCCGCCGGAATACGCGACCTGAAGCCTGACACCGACCCGGCACGTTACGCGCAAGACATTGCCCACATCCGCGCCCGCATTGCACAGGGCGAGACCTACCAGGTGAACTACACCCTGCGCATGGTGGGCGCGCAGTACGGCTCGCCGATGGGTTTGTACCGACGCCTGCGCACCATGCAGCCGGCGCCGTTTGCTGTGTTGGCCCGGCTTCCGGTAGCGAGCGAGCAAGACGTTGCCTGGGTTCTGTCGCACTCGCCTGAACTATTCGTGCAGCACTGCGCCGGGCAACTCAGCGCGCGCCCCATGAAGGGCACGGCCAAGCGCATGGCCAATGTCCAAGCCGACCAACAACAGATCGAGTGGCTGCAACAGGACGCCAAGAACCGCGCCGAGAACGTGATGATCGTGGACTTGCTGCGCAACGACTTGGGCCGAATTTCCGAGACCGGCTCAGTCCGGGTGCCGCACCTGTTTTCGGTAGAAACCTATGCGACCGTGCACCAGATGACCTCCACGGTGGAGTCGCACCTGCGGCCTGATGTGGGTTTTCCCGATGTACTGCGTGCGCTGTTTCCGTGTGGCTCCATTACCGGCGCGCCCAAACTGCACACCATGGACCTGATTGCGGGGCTCGAAGCCGCACCGCGCGGTTTGTACTGCGGTGCGATCGGCTGGCTCGATGCGCCACAGTCACCCGCGAAGACTGGCGATTTTTGTCTGTCGGTAGCCATCCGGACCTTGCTGCTGGGCGCTGAGCGCGACGGGCAACGCTGCGCAACCCTGGGCGTGGGCAGCGGCGTGGTGATGGACTCCAACGCCCACGATGAATATGCCGAGGTGCAGACCAAGGCACGCTTTCTCACCGCCATGGACCCGGGCTTTACATTGTTTGAAACCATGCGCGTGCGCGGCAACCGGATTCACGCGCTAACGCAGCACTTGCAACGCCTTAAACAGTCGGCCCATTCGCTGGGTTTTCAGTTTGACAAAGCCCGCATTCAAACCGCCCTCAATCAACAACTGCAGCTATTGAACCCGGCGCAGACCTACCGCCTGCGCCTCGACTTGCGGCACGACGGTGGCATCCAACTGCAGCACGCCGTCTTGCAAGCCTTGCCTGATGGACCTGCACGGCTGGTCTTGAGTTCTAGTCCGGTACGGCCTTCCGAGGCGGCCTTGCTCAATTTCAAAACTTCTCTGCGCGGGGACTACGACACGGCTATCCAGCAGGCCATGGCGCTCGGTGCGTTTGATGCCATCTTTGTGAATGCAGCCGGCGAAGTCTGTGAAGGCGCACGCAGCAACCTGTTGGTAAAAATTCAGGGGCGTTGGATCACGCCGCCGCTGGCCAGTGGCGTGCTGCCCGGTGTGATGCGCTCGCGCCTGCTCAAACGCTTTGCGCAAATTGAAGAAAGGCCGCTTCCATTGGCCGAAGTCATGAAAGCCGATGCGCTGCTGGTGTGCAGCGCCTTGCGTGGTGTTCAACGCGCCAAGTGGCTTCGAGACGAGGCTGGCAAAGTCGTGCTACTTTGAGCACGAGAAGGCTTAGCGCAATGCGCGCGCCGTTCGCTCTTGAACAAACGCGAAGGCGAACTTCAACACTTCGTCGAGGGATTGCTGCATCGCACGCCGTTCCACTTCGGTCAGGTAGAACATCATGTCCACATCGTGGCGCACATAGCGCGCAGGCAAGCGGTTCAGCGCAAGGCAGGCCACATCGGCCAGCATATCGGCGGTGAAACGGGTGTTGGCCTCGTCGTGGGCCCGCATCGCCACCTCCTCAAAAACCAGCCGTTCGTAGTAGTTGTGAACCTGGTCAAAGTTGTATTCCATTATTTTCTCCAGTACCTGCGCGATCCTTGTTTTCACCAACCTTAGCACCTCGAACCGCACCTGACAAGGGCGTCCGTTGGGCTAAACTTTGCCTCCAGCTATGAAACTTGTAGCGAGCAAATAATTGCGATAAGCTGGCCAAAAGAATCGGAAGTCAGAGGTTAAGGGCATGAGTGTGAAGGAATCAGCGGCCGTCGGACAGTTGCTAGGGCTGCTGGAAGCGCGCTACGCCCTGCGGGTGATCTGGGCCCTCAAAGACGGCCATGCCCAAACCTTTCGCTTGCTGCAAGACAGTGTCGGCGGCATCACCCCCAACACCCTGAACACCCGCATCAAAGAACTGCGCGAAGCCGGCTTGCTGACCCACATCGGCGAGGGCTATTGCCTCACCCCCCTCGGCATGGATCTGGCCAAACGGCTGGGTGAACTGCCAGCCTTTGCGGCCCGTTGGGCCAGCAGCCTTTCCAAGAAAACCCAGTAGCCCAAGCAGGCCGACCAGCGGTTTGCTTGCGGCATAATTTAGGGTTACCCCGCGCTCGCATTACAGGAGCGCGCCACCAGCGCCTTGGGCCTGATTCACCACATCAAGGAAATTGAATGCAAACCACCGCAAGCGGACTTCAGTATGTTGACACCACCGAAGGCAGCGGCGCTGAAGCCGTCGCCGGCAAACGCGTCAAGGTGCACTACACCGGCTGGCTTTACAACGATGGCGTGCAAGGCGCCAAGTTTGATTCCAGCAAAGACCGCAATGACCCGTTTGTGTTTGGTCTGGGTGCTGGCATGGTCATCAAGGGCTGGGACGAAGGCGTGGCTGGCATGAAAGTGGGCGGCGCGCGCACCCTGATCATCCCCGCAGCTCTGGGCTACGGTGCCCGTGGTGCGGGCGGCGTGATCCCCCCCAACGCCACGTTGAAGTTTGATGTCGAACTGCTCGACGTAATCGGCTAAATCCCGGCTCCCGCCCCGTTTGCCGGATTTTTTCGGCCGGGGCCTTGAAATCATTTGGATTGCCCCCAGTTGCGGGGCAACGTTTTATTCGCAGCCTGTCTGGCTGCTATTTCCAGCATGTCTGAACCCGTCAACCCCACCCCCACCGAACCCGTGCAAAACCAGCCCAGTCCGGAAGAAATCATGGCTGCCATGAATGCCCAGGAAGCCGAAGCGCTGCCCAAACTGCAGGCCGAGTTTGCGGCCCTGCAGGCCAAGAGCAGCGAACTGGCCGACCAGTTTCTGCGTGCCAAGGCCGAGGCCGAGAACGCCCGCCGCCGTGCCGAAGACGAAATCAGCAAGGCACGCAAATTTGCCGTAGAAAGCTTTGCCGAAAGCCTGCTGCCCGTGGCTGACAGCCTGGAGGCGGGCCTGATCATCAAGGACGCCACCGCCGAGCAAATCCGCGAAGGCGCGCAGGCCACACTGCGCCAACTGATTGCCGCGCTGGAGCGCAACAAGGTGATCGCCATCAACCCGGCCACCGGCACCAAATTTGACCCGCATCAACACCAGGCCATCAGCATGGTGCCCGCAGAGCAAGAGGCCAACACTGTGGTCTCGGTGCTGCAAAAGGGTTACTCGATTGCCGACCGCGTGCTGCGCCCGGCACTGGTGACCGTCGCTGCGCCCAAGTAATCACACCCTATCCACCGTAGGGGCTTGAAAGCGCACAGGCTGCCCACACCTTATCCACATCTGAATTTTTTGAATTAGCAGGAGTACATCATGGGAAGAATCATCGGTATTGACCTCGGCACCACCAACAGCTGCGTGGCCATCATGGAAGGCAACAGCCCCAAGGTCATCGAAAACGCAGAAGGCGCGCGCACCACGCCGTCCATCATTGCGTACCAAGAAGACGGCGAAGTGCTGGTTGGCGCCTCTGCCAAGCGCCAGTCGGTTACCAACCCCAAGAACACGCTCTACGCCGTCAAGCGTTTGATCGGCCGCAAGTTTTCCGAAAAAGAAGTGCAAAAGGACATCGACCTGATGCCCTACACCATTGCCGCGGCCGACAACGGCGACGCATGGGTGGAAGTGCGTGGCAACCGCATGGCACCGCAACAAGTCAGCGCCGACATTCTGCGCAAGATGAAGAAGACCGCCGAGGACTACCTCGGCGAAGCCGTAACGGACGCCGTGATCACCGTTCCCGCTTACTTCAACGACGCACAGCGCCAGGCCACCAAAGACGCTGGCCGCATTGCCGGTCTGGACGTCAAGCGCATCATCAACGAACCGACCGCTGCGGCTCTGGCTTTCGGCCTGGACAAGAACGAAAAGGGCGACCGCAAGATTGCCGTGTATGACCTGGGCGGCGGTACGTTTGACGTGTCCATCATTGAAATCGCCGATGTCGATGGCGAAAAGCAATTCGAAGTGCTGTCCACCAACGGCGACACCTTCCTGGGCGGTGAAGACTTTGACCAGCGCGTGATCGACTTCATCATTGCCGAGTTCAAGAAAGAACAAGGCGTGGATCTGAGCAAGGACGTGCTGGCCCTGCAACGCCTGAAAGAAGCCGCTGAAAAGGCCAAGATCGAGCTGTCTTCCAGCGCCCAGACCGACATCAACCTGCCCTACGTGACGGCCGACGCCTCCGGTCCCAAGCACCTGAACATCAAGCTCACCCGCGCCAAGCTGGAAAGCCTGGTCGACGAGTTGATCGAGCGCACCATTGCCCCCTGCCGCACCGCCATGAAGGACGCCGGCGTGTCTGCTGCCGACATCCATGACGTGATTCTGGTCGGCGGTATGACCCGCATGCCCAAGGTGCAAGAAAAGGTCAAGGAACTGTTCGGCAAGGAGCCGCGCAAGGACGTGAACCCCGACGAAGCCGTGGCCGTGGGTGCTGCGATTCAGGGTCAGGTGCTGTCCGGCGACCGCAAGGACGTGCTGCTGCTGGACGTGACTCCGCTGTCCCTGGGTATCGAAACCCTGGGTGGCGTGATGACCAAGATGATCACCAAGAACACCACGATCCCGACCAAGTTCGCACAGACCTTCTCGACCGCCGACGACAACCAGCCGGCCGTGACGATCAAGGTGTTCCAGGGCGAGCGCGAAATCGCGGCCGGCAACAAGCTGCTGGGCGAGTTCAACCTCGAAGGCATTCCGCCGGCCGCACGCGGCTTGCCGCAGATCGAAGTGTCTTTTGACATCGACGCCAACGGCATCCTGCACGTCGGCGCCAAGGACAAGGGCACCGGCAAGGAAAACAAGATCACCATCAAGGCCAACTCGGGCCTGTCCGAAGCCGAAATCCAGCAGATGGTCAAGGACGCGGAACTCAACTCCGCCGAAGACAAGAAGAAGCTGGAAATCGTGCAGGCCCGCAACCAGGCCGATGCCACTGTGCACAGCGTGAAGAAGAGCCTGACCGAATACGGCGACAAGCTGGACGCCGGCGAAAAGGAAAAGATCGAAGCCGCGATCAAGGACCTGGAAGAAGCCCTCAAGGGCGACGACAAGGCCGCGATCGAGGAAAAGAGCAACACGCTGATGACCGCCAGCCAGAAGCTGGGCGAGAAGATGTACGCCGACATGCAGGCCAAGGAAGCCGCTGGTGCCGCTGCGGGCGGTGCCGAAGCCGCCTCCGCCAAGCCGGCTGACGACAACGTGGTGGACGCCGAGGTGAAGGAAGTCAAGAAAGGTTAAACGCCGGGCGCTCCGGCGCCGCATTTGATCCGCCGCGTTCGAACGGTTCCACCCCGGAATCTTCAGCGCGGCGTTCTTGTTGAAACGGGTTAGAGACACACGATGGCCAAAAGAGACTTTTACGAAATTCTGGGCGTTCCCAAGAACGCATCGGACGAAGAAATCAAGAAGGCGTATCGCAAGCTGGCGATGAAGCACCACCCTGACCGCAACCAGGGTGATGCCACCGCAGCCGCCGAGGTCAAGTTCAAGGAGGCCAAGGAGGCCTACGAAATGCTGAGCGACCCGCAGAAACGCGCGACCTACGACCAGCATGGCCCCGCCGGCGTCGCGGCCAATGGCAAGGATGCGCAGATCCGCATCCCCAGCTGGGACGAGTGCGATACCTGCCACGGCACCGGCGCCAAGGCGGGCACCAAGCCGATCACCTGCACCACCTGCCACGGCGCGGGTGCGGTGCAGATGCGCCAGGGCTTTTTCAGCGTGCAGCAGACCTGCCCGCAATGCCAAGGCAAGGGCAAGATCATTCCCGACCCCTGCACGGCCTGCCACGGCCAGGGCAAGATCAAGAAGCAGAAGACGCTGGAAGTGAAGATCCCCGCCGGCATCGACGACGGCATGCGCATCCGCAGCACCGGCAACGGCGAGCCCGGCACCAACGGCGGCCCGGCTGGCGACCTCTACATCGAGATCCGGCTGCGCAAGCACGACATCTTCGAGCGCGAGGGCGACGACCTGCACTGCCAGGTGCCCGTGAGCATGACCACGGCTGCCCTGGGCGGCGAAATCGACGTGCCCACGCTGCAAGGCAAGGCCACCATCGACCTGCCCGAAGGCACGCAGAGCGGCAAGACCTTCCGCCTGCGCGGCAAGGGCGTCTAGGGCGTGCGCAGCAGCTACCCTGGCGACCTGTACTGCCACGTGGCGGTCGAGACACCGGTGAAGCTGACCGAACACCAGCGCAAGCTGCTCAAGGAACTCGACGAGTCGTTCAAGAAAGGCGGCCACAAGCACAGCCC
>CAKZJN010000563.1 GCA_936943465.1 uncultured Rhodoferax sp. | reverse complement strand
TACATCATCAGCGATGGCCGTGTGCTGGCCGAAGGAACGCCGTCCGAGATCGTGGACAACCCCGAGGTACGCCGCGTGTACCTGGGCGAAAACTTCAAAATGTAGCCCGTCGCTGTGCAGACTTTAGATAACCAAATGCAATTTGCCGCAGGGCCGCCCCAAGGCAAATTAGCCCCCTTTGGGGGCAGCGACCCGCAAAGCGGTGGAGCGTGGGGGCTACTATGAAACAGGGCTTGTCCCTTCGCGTCTCCCAACATCTGGCGCTCACCCCGCAATTGCAACAGTCCATCCGGCTGCTGCAACTCTCCACCCTGGAACTAAGCCAGGAAGTGGATCAGATGCTCGACGAAAACCCGTTTCTCGAACTCAGCGAAGACCGTGCCGAGCGGGAAGACTACGGGCTGTCCCAGGCGGATACGCCGGTCAGC
The DNA here is from genome assembly GCA_936943465.1 of uncultured Rhodoferax sp. Taxonomy (GTDB): domain Bacteria; phylum Pseudomonadota; class Gammaproteobacteria; order Burkholderiales; family Burkholderiaceae_C; genus Allorhodoferax. Next base: position 7,115 of record CAKZJN010000563.1, on the reverse strand, counting down.
GAGGGCGATCGCGACTCCGAGTTCGCCAGTGCCGCACCCTTGCCCGATATGGGCAGCAGCACGGTCAGCAGCACCTCCAGCGATGAAGACAATGCGCCGCTGGGCGGCGACGAGGGCATCGACTGGGACGGCGACGGCTCCACCGAGATGGCGCCGGATGACGGCGAGTGGGGCGTGGACGCCAAAGCGCGTGCCAACAACCTTAACGCCGACGACGAAAAAGACGCGACCGAGTTGGCGCGTTCGCAGGAAAGTCTGCAGGCGTTTCTGCACCGCCAGGCCTTGGGCCTGCGCCTCTGCGCCGAAGACAGCGCAGCCTTGCGATTTCTGATCGAGTCGCTCAATGACGACGGCTACCTGGAAGAACCGCTGGAAGACCTGGCTCGCACCCTTAACCCGCGAGACCTGGAGCAACTTGACGAACTGGTGCACCACTTCACGGTGGCGTTGCGTCTGCTGCACAGCCTGGAGCCAGTGGGCGTCGGTGCCCGTAACTTGGGGGAATGTCTGCAGTTGCAACTGCGCGCGCAGTTGCGTGAACTGGAAGACGAGGGCGGTGACCCGGATGTATTTGAGGCCACCGAGGTTGCCCTGCGCATCTGTCAGCAGCCCATGGAATTGCTGGCAAAGCGCGATATCAAGCGGCTGGTGCAACTCGGTGTGGGCAGCGATGCGCTGGTGCGCGAGGCGATTGCGCTAATTGCCCGGCTGGAGCCCAAACCCGGCCGTCGCTTTATCGATGTGGAGCGCAACATCGTGGTGCCGGATGTGCTGGTGCTGCAGGTGCCCAATACCAACAAGACGGCGCAGCCCAAATTCCGCGTCATGCTCAACCCGGACGTGATGCCGCGCCTGAAAGTCCACGACATTTATGCCAACGTATTGCGCAACCACCGCGGTGGCAAAGACAGCGCCGGCCACGCGGCCCTGCAGCAGCGGCTGCAGGAGGCGCGCTGGTTTATCAAGAACATCCAGCAGCGTTTTGACACCATCCTGCGCGTGAGCACCGCCATCGTGGATCGGCAAAAAAGCTTCTTCACGCATGGTGAACTGGCCATGCGCCCCCTGGTGCTGCGCGAGATTGCCGATGAGTTGGGTCTGCACGAGTCCACCATCAGCCGCGTGACCACCGCCAAGTACATGGCCACGCCCTTTGGCACCTTCGAGCTGAAGTACTTCTTTGGTTCGGGGCTGGGCACCGAGTCGGGCGGCAATGCGTCGAGCACGGCGGTGCGCGCGCTGATCAAGCAGTTCATCGGTGCCGAGAGCGCCAAGAAGCCCTTGTCGGACAACCAGATTTCCGAGATGCTCAAGGAGCAGGGCATTGAATGCGCCCGCCGCACGGTGGCCAAATACCGCGAGGGGCTGAAGATCGCCCCCGCGTCCCTTCGCAAAGCGCTATGAACCAACTGCAACTTTTTCTCCCCTGCGCAGCGGGCGTGGAGGAATACCTCGCCCCCGAAGCCCTGCGCATTACCGGGCTCCCGCCCGGTTGTGTCACCAAGCAGCGCGGCGGCGTCGCGGTGCGTACCTCGTTTGCCGACGCCATGCTGCTAAACCTGCATTGCCGATTGGCGCAGCGCGTGCTGGTGCTGGTGTCGTACACCGAATACCGCAGCGAGCAGGATCTGTACCGTGCGGCCATGGCCGTGCAATGGGAGCGCTGGTTTACGCCGCGTGAAAGCATCAAGATTGAGGTGACTGCGCAACACAGCCCGCTCACTTCGCTGAACTTTGCGGCGCTGAAAGTCAAAGATGCGGTGTGCGACCGCTTTCGCGAAGTGGCCAATGGCGTGCGCCCCGACGTCAACACCCAGTGGCCCGATGTGCGCATTTACGCCCACCTGACCACGGATAGTTGCTCGCTGTACATCGACACCTCCGGCGAGCCGCTGTTCAAGCGCGGCTGGCGCGAGGACAAGGGCGATGCGCCGCTCAAAGAAACGCTGGCCGCAGCCATGATTGCCGCCAGCGGCTGGGCCGATGGCAACGACGATCTGCAGCCTCTATACGACCCCTGCTGCGGCAGCGGCACCATCGCCATTGAGGCGGCGCAGATTGCCTGCAACATCGCCGCCGGATCACTGCGCCGTTTTGCCTTTGAGAAGTTCGTGCCGTTCCGCTCGCAGGTGTGGTCCGACATGAAGCGTGAGGCTGCTGCCAACGTGGTGAAGCCCGAGCCCGGCCAGAAAGCGCTGATTTACGGCAGCGATGTGTCGCACCGCATGGTCGACTTTGCCCAGCGCAACGCCGAGCGCGCCGGCGTGGCCGATGTGATCGAGTTTCGTGGTGGCGATGCGCTGCAGCGTATGCCGCCGATTGAAGGCGGTGGCGTCATGCTGCTCAACCCGCCCTATGGCGAGCGCATTGGCATTGGCGGCGTGGCCGGCGAAGGGGTTCAGGCCCGCTTTGGCGCGCGTGAACTGGCCGAGACCGAAGACGGTGTGGCCTTCTTCACCCAACTGGCCAGCCACTGGAAAAAGAACTTCTCCGGCTGGACCGCCTGGATGCTGACGCCCGACCTCAAGCTGCCTGGCAAGATGCGCCTGAAGGAATCGCGCCGCGTGCCCATGTGGAACGGCCCGCTGGAATGCCGGCTGTTCAAGTTCGACATGGTGGCCGGGCGCATGGCCAAAGACAAAGCGGCGGGCACAAGCTGATGCTGCAGGGCGGCGTGCCGGCCATCGTGCTGGACACCAACATCGTTCTGGACCTGTTCATTTTTTCCGATCCGGCCACGCGCGAATTGCGCGCAGCGCTGGATGCCAAGTCCTTGCGCTGGATTGCCACGCAGGTGATGCGCGACGAGCTGGAGCGCGTGCTGGCTTACACCCACATCGTGCCGCGCATGCAGTTCTACCAAGTGACCGCCGCCGACGTGCTGGCGCAGTTTGATGCGCGGGTGTCTTTGCTGGGAGTTGCGCCCAAAGCGCGCTACGTGTGCAAGGACGCGGACGACCAGAAATTCATCGACCTTGCTGTGGCGCACCAGGCCTTGTTGCTCAGCAAAGACAAGGCCGTGCTGACCTTGGCGAAGCGGCTTCGGACCCTGGGTGTGGCGACCGCCGCCCGCTTCATTCAGGGCGGCGAGCAACCGCCCTAAGCGACGGCTGACTTATTTACTGCCCTTCCCCAGTGCTTCCAATTCGGTCGACATCTCTTGCGCGGCAGCCCGAATCTGGTCATTCATAGATACCAGGAGTTCGGGCGTTGCGGCCATCAGGTTTTGCGTCAGTTGGGGCATCTTTTCAACCATGGCCTTGCCTGCCGGGCTCTGGTAGAACGCATTCATGGCGTCCACTTCTTCCTGGCTGAACACCTGGGCGTAGAGTTTGAGGTACAGCGGCTTGAAGCGTTCCATCGTCAAGTTGTTGCCGATGATCTTGGAGGCTTTCGCAGAAAAGTTGTCCAGGACCTTTTGCTCGTCAGGCTTGGGTGTGCGGCCCCGCATGGCGTTTTTCATGGTCAGCTTTATGGGCGTATCCAACTGCGCTTTCATGCTGTCCACCATCTTTTCAGCCTGCGTCAGTGACAAAAGCTTTTCTATGGACTGTTGCGATGGAGGGGCGGCGTAGACACTCAGCGATGCGCAGGCGAGGGCCAAGGGGGCGAGGAATTTTCTCATTGCTATTTCCCGGTTGTTGGTGACGATTTGCAAATCAAGCGCAATGAACATATTTATTCTGAGCAACGTGATGCTGCGACGCCAGCTTAACCGCAAGTCAATCAGCCATTCACCACCAGCGCATCGTCCCCCTGCAACAGGAAGCTTTCCGCCACCGCGCGTGGCCAAGTCATTCGGTAAATGAGGGGCAGGGCCTGCAGATCACTTTGCAGCAGCGCCCGGTCGGGCAGTTGGGTGAGGATGAGTTGCGCCAGCGAGCGCACCTTCTGGTCTGCGGAGCGCCGCACGATGTGGTGGGCGGTGATCTGGTTCGGGTGCTCGATGCCGGCGGCCTGCACCAGTTCCAGCAGCGCATGCAGCGTCTGCTGGTGAAAGTTGTAAACGCGCGTGGCCTTGTCTTCCACCACCAGCGATTTTTGGCGTTGCGGGTCTTGCGTGGCAACGCCGGTGGGGCACTTGCCGGTGTGGCAGGTTTGGGCTTGGAGGCAACCCAGGGCGAACATGAAACCGCGCGCGGAATTGCACCAGTCCGCGCCCAGCGCCATCAGGCGGGCAATGTCAAAAGCGCTGGTGACCTTGCCGGCTGCGCCCAACTTGACCTGATCGCGCAGACCCACGCCACGCAGTGTGTTGTGCACCAGTAGCAGTCCCTCCTGCAAGGGTGAGCCCACATGGTCGGTAAATTCGACCGGCGCCGCGCCGGTGCCGCCCTCGGCGCCGTCCACCACGATGAAGTCCGGCGTAATGCCGGTGGCCAACATCGCCTTGACCATGGCAAACCATTCCCACGGGTGGCCGATGCAGAGCTTGAAACCGGTGGGTTTGCCGCCCGAAAGCGTACGCAGTTTCTCGATGAAATGCATCATCTCGACCGGCGTGTGAAAGGCACTATGCGAGGCTGGTGAGATGCAGTCCACGCCTTCGGGAATGCCACGGGCTGCGGCAATTTCGGGTGTGACCTTGGCCCCCGGCAACATGCCGCCGTGGCCTGGTTTGGCGCCCTGGCTGAGTTTGATTTCAATCATCTTCACCTGTGGGTCGCGCGCATTGGCGGTAAATTTTTCTTCGCAAAAAGTGCCGTCTTCATTGCGGCAGCCAAAGTAGCCTGAGGCAATTTCCCAGATCAGGTCGCCGCCGTGTTGGCGGTGGTGCGCCGAGATGGAGCCTTCGCCGGTGTCGTGCGCGAAGTTGCCGCGCTTGGCACCGGCGTTGAGTGACTGGATGGCGTTGGCGCTCAAGGCGCCAAAACTCATGGCCGAGATATTGAACACGCTGGCGCTGTAGGGCTGCGCGCGCTGGGCGCCAATGGTCACACGGAAGTCATGCGATTGCAGCGTGGTGGGCGAGACCGAATGGTTGATCCACTCGTAGCCTTGGGCATGCACATCGAGTTGGGTTCCAAACGGGCGCTTGTCCACCATGTTCTTGGCGCGTTGGTAGACCAGGGAGCGTTGGGCCCGCGAGAAAGGTGCCGCGTCGGTGTCGCCCTCAAAAAAGTACTGCCGAATCTCCGGTCGCACCGACTCCAGCATGAAGCGGATATGGCCGGTGATGGGGTAGTTGCGCAGGATGGAGCGCTTGGTCTGGCGCAGGTCGTACACCCCCAGCGCCACCAGACTGCCCGTTGCCAGCAGCATGGTGCCACCCACGCCAAAGGCCAGCAGGCTGAATCCGCTCAGCAGCAGGCCAAAGCAACACAGCGCGAAAACCAGGTAGCGGGCCGGAAAAATTTTGTTAATTGCGTCAACCATGCGGGGTCTCCTTGGGCGCGACAATAGCAGCCACTCCCTGATTTGCACAGCCATGAATACCCAAGCCGCCCCCGATTCCGCGCCCGACTCAGCACTCGCCTCCGCCAACCCCGGTCTAAGCCCGGAAGAGTTTGACGAAATGGACGCGATTCTGGACGACCTGCGCCAGCGCTTTGAAGAAACCCCGCAGTGGGAATTTTGCGAAGGCTTTATGGCCGCTTTGGTGGTGTGCCGCAGGCCGATTCCGTTGGAAGAGTACCTGCCGGTGCTGCTCGATACCGATGGCAGCGATGTGGGTGCCGACGCTGACCAAAGCACCTTTGCCGATGCCGCCCAGTACACCCGCTTTATGGAACTGTGGCAGCGGCGCTGGAGCGATGTGGAACAAAGCCTGGCCGTGGATGTGAAAAGCCTGGACGACGAACGCGCCTACCACCCCGAGGTGATGGATGTGCGCGGCGCAGTTGCCGCGCTGCCCGAAGCAGAGCGGGCCCAGATGGCCGACGAGGCGCTGCCCTCATTCGCCCAGGTCTGGGCGGTGGGCTTTATGTATGCCGTGGAAAACTGGCCCGATGAATGGCAACCGCCGCGCGACAAGGAAGCCCGCAAGTGGCTCGACGACGCCCTGCAGCGCATGGTGGCCCTGACCGAAGACGACACCGATGAGCCCACGCTCAGCGTGTTTGACGACGAGGGCGTGCCCACCGTGAGCGTGAACCGGTTCAATGCCTTTGCCGATGCGGTGTGGGCGGTATACGACCTGCGCGAACTCTGGCGCAACATCGGCCCGCGCGTGGAAACCGTGCACAAAGAAGCAACCCCGGGGCGCAATGACCCCTGCTTTTGCGGCAGCGGCAAGAAATACAAGAAGTGCCACGGCGCTTAAGGCCGCTTCAAATCACCTCGGGCAGGCTCTGCGCCAAAAAGTCGTAGACAGCGCGAATGCGCCGGTTGGTGCGAATTTCGCGGTGCACCGCCAGCCACATCGGTAGCGGCGGAATCGGCAGTTGCCCGGCCAGCACCACCTGCACCTGCGGGTCGGTGCGCAGCATGTACTCCGCAGCAAAGCCAATGCCCATTCCCGCCCGCACGGCCTGCCACTGCACCACAAAGTCATCGCAGCGAAAGGCAAAGGCTTCCCGCGTAACCGGGTAACCCATGGCCTTGAACCCGTCCAGAATGGACGTGTCGGCATCGCTGCCAATCAGCGCATGGCTAAGCAGGTCGGTCGGCTTTTTCAGAGGCGCGCGGCGCGCCAGATAGTCCTTGTGGGCGCAGACGCATAAACGCACATCGCCCAGTTTGCGGGCCACCAGCGTGGACTGGTCGGGGCGCACCATGCGGATCGCAATGTCGGCCTCGCGCCGTAATAAATTGCTCACCTGGTTGCTGGCCACCACCTCCACCTGAATGTCCGGCAAGGCCTCCCGCATGGACGCCAGCACACCCGGCAGCAGGTTGACCGCCACCGGCACGCTGGTGGTGATGCGCACCGTGCCAGTGGTTTGCTCCTGCACGCCAGACAGGGTGTGGGCCAGCGCGATGGCACCAGTCTCCATGGCGCGTGCGCTGTGGGCCAATTGGGTTGCCGTGGCGGTGGGCACCAGGCCACGACCGGTGCGCTCAAACAGCACCACGCCAAGCTGGCTCTCCAGTTCGGCAATATGCCGGCCCACCGTGGGTTGGCTGGTGCGCAGCACCCGGGCAGCGCCAAGCAGGCTGCCCTGGTCCAGTGCGGC
>CAKZJN010000562.1 GCA_936943465.1 uncultured Rhodoferax sp. | reverse complement strand
GCCCTGACCAAATACCCCAGCGGCGGCGGCGACGTGCTGATGGGCAGCGTGACGACCCGCGACTCGGCTTTGCATTTGCGCATCAAGCTCACGCATATGCGCTTGGGCCTGGGTGTGGGCATGAACGACGTGGAAGCTATTTTGCGCGCGCTGCCCAGCATCGCGCTGCGCTACCGCGCCCATGACGAAGCGACGCGCGCCCTGGCTCTGTGGGCCGATACGCAGCCCGAGTTTGTGCAGGTACTGCATCCTTCCATGCCCGGGTCCCCCGGTCATGCGCATTGGAAACAGGTGTGTGTGAACGGCATTGGCGGCGCGGCAGGCCTGTTCAGCGTGATGCTGGACGAGCGCTTCAGCAGAGACCAGACCGACGCGTTCTGCGATGCCCTCAAACTCTTCAAGCTCGGCTATAGCTGGGGCGGCCCCATGAGCCTGGTGGTTCCGTATGCGCTGGAAGAGATGCGCAGCGGTTGGCCGGCGCATCTGGAGAAGGGCACCTTGGTGCGTTTTTCCGTGGGCCTGGAAGACGTAAAGGATTTGCAGGACGATATAGCGCAGGCGTTGCGCGTGCTGCGATAGCGCCCAACAGCGGGAGTGTGGACTTTTGCGCGCACCATAGCGTGCGTCCTCGGTACTTTCCTGAGTAGGCAGGCCGCCTTAGTCCGGTTACGCTGGGCCCATGAGTTCAAAGCCCCAGTACGAAGCGCCGCCGCCCTATGTACCTCCACCGTCGGAGGCCCCCACCAAGACCATCAATCCGCTAGGATTTTCAGCTCCGCTGGGCTGGCTGCGCGCCGGTTGGGACGACATGCGGGCGGAGCCGGCCATCAGTGCGTTTTATGGGGTGGCCTTCTGGCTGATGGCGGTCGTTCTGGGAGCCGTATTTCGCAACAGCCCCGAATACACCATGAGCATTGCGTCAGGCTGCTTGCTGGTAGGTCCGTTTTTGGCCATGGGGCTCTATGAAGTAAGCCGTCGCCGCGAAGCGGGGCTGACGCCCGATCTGATGTCCTCAGCGACCTGCTGGAAGAGCCACATCCGCAGCATGGGCATGCTCGTACTGGTGCTGATTGTGATGGAGCTACTGTGGGGGCGGGCTTCACTGGTCGTGTTTGCGGTGTTCTTCAACACCGGCATGCCGTCCACCAGCGGCGTAATGGAAGCGGTCTTCAACCCGCAAAACTTGGAGTTTGTGGTGGCCTATGCCGTGGTGGGGGGCGGGTTTGCGATGCTGGTGTATGCCCTTTCAGCCGTATCGATTCCGATGATTCTGGACCGCGATACCGATGCCATTTCGGCGGCCATTACCAGCCTGGAGGTGCTGTTCCACAACACAGCGGTCATGCTGTTTTGGGGTGCCCTGATTGCAGCGCTGGTTGGTTTGTCGTTGATGCTGCCATGGGGCGTGGGCTTGTTGGTGACCGGGCCCTTGCTGGGCCACGGTAGCTGGCATGCCTACCGTGGTGCGGTTCGCTGGCCGCAGGATGTTACAGTGCCATGAATTAACGAAAGCACACCTTGGCAACTCCCAATTACGGTTACGAAAAACGTCAGAAAGAACTGGCGAAAAAGAAGAAGAAAGAAGAGAAACTCAAAGCCAAGGCGGAACGCAAAACCGGTGACGGTGTAGCCGACAATGCCACCGAGCAAGACGGCGACACCGTGGACGCGACTCCCGCGTCCGACGCCACTTCCTGACCCACTCCCCATTTCCGTTACTTCAGGCGCAGCAGCTTCTTGATCGGTGGCCACAGCGTTTGCAGAATGATCGGGTGCGCCTTGGCCACCGGGTGGATGCGGTCCGCCTGAAACCATTGGCTGGCGTCTGGCACATCGGCAATTCCTTTGAGCATGAAGGGCACCAGTTCGGCCTGATTCGCTTTGGCAACCGCCGCAAACATGTCGGCAAACTGGCGTGTGTAGGCCGGGCCGTAATTGGGCGGCACCTGCATACCCACCAGCAAGACTTTGGCACCGGCGGAGCGACCGGCTTCTGCCATGGCTTGCAGGTTGTCTTGTGTCATGGCGATGGGCAATCCCCGCAGCGCATCGTTGCCGCCGAGTTCAATCACCAGCACCTGCGGTTTGTGTTGCGAAAGCAGTGCAGGCAAGCGACTGCGTCCGCCCGAGCTGGTGTCACCGCTAATACTGGCGTTGACCACCTTGACCGAGGGTGCTTCCTTTTGCAGGCGCGCCTCCAGCAGGGCGACCCAACCCTGACCCCGTTGCAGCCCGTATTCAGCGCTGAGCGAGTCTCCCAGGACCAGCAATGTGGGCGAAGCGGGGGCTTGGGTAGCCTGTGCCAGCGCTACGCTTGACCCCGCAAAAAATGCCGTTAACACGAGCACGCTACAGTGTCGACGAACCAGCGAGAGTTTCATGTCAGATCCCATTATTTCCGTAGAGCACATTTTCAAGGCAGTGACCGATTCCACGGGCACGCTGGAGATTCTTGCCGATATCGACTTCGCGCTGCAGGCGCAAGAAACCGTGTCCATTGTCGGCGCTTCGGGCTCCGGCAAGAGCACCTTGCTGTCGATCATGGCCGGCCTCGACACCCCCACCAGCGGCACGGTGCGCTTGGCCGGTGAAGACCTGTTTGCGCTGGACGAAGACGAGCGGGCGGCCGTGCGTGCCCGCAAGCTGGGTTTTGTGTTTCAGAGCTTTCAACTGCTGGGCAATCTCACGGCCTTAGAAAACGTCATGCTTCCGCTGGAACTGGAGGGCCGTCGCGATGCCCGCAAGGCCGCTACCGAAATGCTGGCGCGCGTGGGCCTTTCCCAGCGTCTGAATGCCTATCCCAAAGTATTGAGTGGTGGCGAGCAACAGCGGGTTGCGCTGGCGCGGGCCTTCGTCGTGCACCCAGCGGTGTTGCTGGCAGACGAGCCCACCGGCAGCCTGGACTTTGCCACAGGCGAGAAGATCATGGAGTTGATGTTTGACCTGAACCGCGAACAGGGCACCACGCTGATTCTGGTCACGCACGACCGGGGCATTGCCTCGCGCTGCAAACGCAGCATCACCATCGAAGCGGGACGCGTTGCACCGTCGGTGTCAGTGTCCGTCTGAAGCACCGGATTGGGCGTGGCGCGCCTGCGTGTCCGCGTCGAGCAAAGCGCGAATCTGGCTCAGCAAAGGATGCGCGCCCATGTACTTTTTCCCGTAGCCCAGGTTGAACGCGTAATCAAAATCGGGTGGGTTCTGGCCCTGGTTGTGCTGAAGAATTGTTTCCAGTTTGTCCAGACCCTTCACCACGCGGGCCTCGGGGCTGGAAGCGTTTTCGTAGTCTTCCCACAGAGCCATAAAGTCAGCGGACAGGTCGGCGGGCAAGCTTTGCATCAGGGTCAGCAGGTCGGCGCGCTCTTGCGCTGACTTGTGCGGGGTGTGTTGCTGTTCTACCGCCGGAATATCCCCGCTGATCGCTTCGCCCAGATCGTGAATCACGCAGAGCTTGAGCATGCGCGTGAAATCCAGACCCTGAAACTGCGACTCAAACACCATGGCCAGCAGGCACAGGCGCCAAGTGTGCTCGGCCGTGCTTTCCTGTCGGCCGCTGGCCGTGTGGGCGCTGCGCAGCACGCTCTTGAGGCGCTCAGCCTCGCGCAAAAAGGTTAGGCATCCTTGTAAGTGAGCGGGGTTCATGCGCGCATTGTGGCAGCCCGAAACCGCTGGCCGGCGCTGCGTCGATAATCACCCCATGTCTTCTCCCAAAGTTTTATTCGGCTTTCATGCCGTGGGCGTGCGCCTCAAAACAGCGCCGCAATCCATCGTCGAGATTTATTACGAGCCGACCCGCCGCGATGCGCGGATGCGGCAGTTCTTGGAGAAGGTGGCCGAGAGTGGCGTGCGGCTGATTGAGGCCGACGGCATGCGCCTTGCCAAGCTGGCGGGTAGCCATGGCCACCAGGGTGTGGCCGCTCGCGTGCAGGAAATCAAGCAGGTGCATTCGCTGGACGAACTGCTGGAAAACCTGGAAGCCGCCAACGCCGAGCTGCCGCTGGCCGAGCGCACGCAGCCCTTGATTCTGGTGCTGGACGGTGTCACCGATCCGCACAACCTGGGCGCCTGCCTGCGCGTGGCCGATGGTGCCGGAGCCCACGCCGTGATTGCGCCCAAGGACCATGCGGCCGGCATCAACGCTACGGTGGCCAAGGTGGCCAGCGGCGCAGCAGAGACGGTGCCGTACTTCATGGTGACCAACTTGGCCCGCACGCTGAATGAGTTGAAAGAACGCAATATCTGGATCATTGGAACCAGTGACGCCGCCACCCACACGCTGTACCAGGCCGACCTGAAAGGGGCGGTGGCTCTGGTGCTGGGTGCCGAGGGCGATGGCATGCGCCAGCTCACCGCCAAGACCTGCGATCAACTGGTCAGCATTCCGATGTTGGGTGCGGTGGAGAGCCTGAACGTGTCCGTGGCCAGCGGCGTCTGCTTGTACGAAGCGGTGCGCCAGCGCAGCGCGGCGGCACCGCGCTAAGCCCAGCAGGCTGCACCCCACCGCCTTTCTTAAACCCAACCGAGTGCGCCCAGAAGGGCACCGGCGGCCAGCAGCCACAGCATGTGAATGCGGGTGCGCCATACCAGCAGCGTGACCGCGGCGGTTAGCAGCCAGAGGCGCCAGCTTTCCGCAGCGCTGCCCAGGTTGGCGCACAGAATCCAGCCGGTCGAGGCCAGCAAGCCGATGACGACCGGTGCCATTCCGGTTTTGAAGGCGCGCACCGCCAGCAACTCGCGGTTGCGATGCGCCCAGCGTGACGCCACAAAGGTGAGCGTGGTGCTGGGCACCAGAATGCCCACCATACTCAGCAGAGCGCCCATCAGCCCCAGTGGCCAGGTTGCCATGCCGGCAGACGCACCGCCCGCAGCGTTTACGCCCACGTACCAGCCCAGCAACGCGATAAATAGCAAGTTGGGGCCAGGGGCGGCTTGGCTTAAGGCAATGCTGGCAGTGAATTGGTGGTCTGTCAGCCAGTGCTGCTCGTCCACCAGGTAGCGATGCATATCCGGCGCGGTGGTGATGGCGCCTCCAATCGCCAGCAGCGAGAGGGCCATGAAATGCACCAGCAGACTCAGCCAATCGGCGAGCGTAAAGCTCAGGCTCATGGTGCGCCTCCGTGAGCGGCGCGGTGGTGAATCCGCACAATGGCGCGGTAGGCCAGCACGCAGGCCACGCCACCAATGCCAAACAGCACCCACGCCAGCGGCCAGCGCAGTACGCCGATCGCCACAAAACTGGCCGCCGCAAACAGCCAGCAAATGCGTACGCCCAGCGGGTTCTGTTTCAAGGCGGACAATAGTTTCAGCCCGGTCGCGGTAATCAGTCCGGCCGAAACGGCCCCCATGCCACGCAGGGCCGCCTGCACCGGCGCCAGGTCCGAGACACCGGAAAAAGCAGCCACCAGCGCCAGCACAATCATCAGCGGGAAGGTCAGCATGCCGGCGAGCGCCGCCAGCGCGCCAGGAATGCCAAAGTAGCGGTCACCAATCATCAGCGACAGGTTCACCACGTTGGGGCCCGGCAGGATTTGCGCCACTGCCCATTCCTCGACAAATTCCTCGCGGGTGAGCCACTGCTTTTTTTCGACCATTTCGCGCTGCACCACAGCCACCACGCCGCCAAAGCCTTGCAGCGCCAGCCGCGAGAAGGACCAGAACAGATCGGACCGCGAAGTGGGACGGTTCGGCGCCTTCATGGGGTGGCACTCAGCTCCTGGCAAACCCAGTGCCTTACCTCGGCCGAGGTGCAAAGTTGCAGGTGCCCAAGGCCGTCAAAAGCGCGGGGCACCACGCCGGGCAGCGTTTGCGCGCGCTGGGGAAACACGATGTTGTCTTGGGGCGAGATGCCAATGCGGAACTTGCAGCGTAGCGCTTCAGTCTCGGTGGCGGCCAGTTCGGCAAGCCAGTCGCTGTGCCAGGCCATTTGCTGCGTGTTGGGCAGGGCGGCCCATCGGGGCACGCGGGTTCCGGCGTGCGGCGTGCCGAGCGTGATGACGCGCGTCGCAAAAGATGAATCAAAGCGGCGCATCCAAGCCCGCACCGCCAAACCGCCCATGCTGTGCGCGACCAATGCCACATTTTGCTGCCCGGTGGCGGCACGCAGGGCCTGCACGGCGCGTTCCACCTGAACGGCATAGTCATCAATCGAGGTAAACGGTGGCTCCAGATTGATTGCCAGCACCGTGTGACCCTGCGCACGCAGCGCCGGTACCAGGGAATCCCAGACCCGGTAGTTGCAGACGAACCCGTGCACCAGCAGCACCGGAATGCGTTCAGCGTTAACGGTGTGGCGGGCAACTTGCGGTGCCGCAAAGGCCCAGGGCTGGCGCAGCATGAAGATACGCGTTGAGGCGACACATTCGCCCGCCAGTGCGCGCCACCACGATGCGGCACTTTCACCGGGACGCGAGACGATGAAGCTGTAGAGGACGGTGCCCAGCGACATGAGCAGCGGCAGGCTTAATGCCCACAGCAAAGTCAGCGCAAGTGAGCCTTCCGACAGCCAATACCCCAGCACCGCGCCCAACGCCATTTGCGAGGTGAGGGTGAAGCGGAGCAGGCGGGCTTGCAAGGGCGTTCCAGTTGGGGCAATGGAGGGGCGGAAAGGGTGCGTTTCCGGTGGGCAGTATAGGGGTTTGCCTAGGCGCATCGCCCCGGCCACCCGCCACAATGTTCCGGTTACCGAGCCACAGGGAAAGACGCGAATATGAACGAAGAACAGCAGCGACTGGCAGCCGTGCAGGCCGGGGAGGAATGGCAGCGCTGGGGGCCCTATTTGTCCGAGCGTTCCTGGGGCACAGTGCGCGAAGACTATAGCCCCGACGGTGAGGCCTGGGGCTATCTGACCCATGACATGGCCCGCAGCAAAGCCTATCGCTGGGGGGAGGACGGGCTGGCCGGCATTTGCGACCGTTACCAGTTGTTGTGTTTTTCGCTGGCGCTCTGGAACGGCCGTGACCCGATTCTCAAGGAGCGCGCCTTTGGCCTCAGCTCCACCGAGGGCAACCACGGCGAGGACGTCAAGGAGTACTACTTCTACCTCGACAGCAC
>CAKZJN010000561.1 GCA_936943465.1 uncultured Rhodoferax sp. | reverse complement strand
TATGAATGATATCGTCTAGAATACATGCATAGCAAATGAATGTTTAAAAAGGAACCGATGTATGAATGCCCGTCTGCAAACTAACCAGCCCGACGCCTTTGTCCTCAATGACCAGCAAACCCTGGGCCAGATCGCCGTTGAGCTACCAGGAGCCACTGCAATTTTTCGGCGCCACAAGCTCGACTTCTGTTGTGGTGGCCAGGTGAGTTTGTCGCAGGCAACATCCGACAAAGGTTTGGACGGGGCAGCGGTGATGCGGGAATTGGCAGCCATTCAGCACAACGACGTGCCGGTTGCGCCCACCACCACCAGCGCCCTGATTGACCATATCTTGGCGCGATACCACGCCGTGCACCGTGAGCAATTGCCCGAGCTGATCCGCATGGCGCGACGCGTCGAATCGGTGCATCGTGACCACCCACTGGTGCCACACAGACTGGCCGCGCTATTGGAGCAAGCAGAGCAGGATTTGCTCTCCCATATGTTGAAGGAAGAGAACATCCTGTTCCCCCTGCTCAAGGCCGGTGGCAATCCGTTTGTGTCGCAACCCATCGGCGTCATGCGCGCAGAGCACACCCAGCATGGGGCCATGCTGGAGCAACTCATGGCGCTCAGCCATGACGCCAATCCACCGCAAGGCGCCTGCAACACCTGGCGCGCGCTCTATGCCGGAATTGCCCAGTTGCACGATGACCTGATCAACCACATCCACCTGGAGAACAACATTTTGTTTAACCAGTTTGAAGCACCCGCTCCCGCACCTAAACCCGTCAAATCGGCGTGCTGTGGTTCCTGCGGTTAAGTCGCGCGACGCTGCGGGTTGATTGACGATGGCAACTGATTCGGCCTCCAGAAAGGTCATTCCCATCCGGCCGGTCAAGTCGGATGCGCAGGATCTGCCCCAACTGTCTCTGGTCGAGAAGACGGTCAAGGTGGTTCCGCGCTCGGTGTGGGGGCCATTCGCACGCCTGCGTTGGCTGATGGTGTGGGTGACGCAGATTGTTTTCTATGGCCTGCCGTGGTTGCAGTGGAATGGCCGACAGGCCGTGCTGTTCGATCTGGCCGAGCGGCGCTTCTATGTCTTTGGTCTGGTTTTGCATCCGCAGGATTTCATTTATCTGGCGGTTTTGCTCATCGTGGCTGCGCTGGCGCTGTTCTTCTTCACCGCCATTGCCGGGCGGCTCTGGTGTGGTTACGCCTGTCCCCAGACGGTCTATACCGAAATATTCATGTGGGTGGAGCGCCACACCGAAGGCGATCGCCAGGCGCGCATGCGTCTGGATGCGGCACCCTGGGGCCCGCGCAAGTTGGCGCGCAAGGGCTCCAAACATCTTGTGTGGATGGCCATTGCGCTGGTGACCGGGCTGACGTTTGTGGGCTATTTTTCATCGATTCAAGGCCTGCTCTCTGAGTTGCTGCGCTTTAGCTTCTCTGCCTGGGAATGGTTCTGGATACTCTTCTACGGGCTGGCCACCTATGGCAACGCCGGCTTTCTGCGCGAGCAGATCTGCAAGCACATGTGCCCTTACGCACGCTTTCAGAGTGCGCTGATTGACATGGACTCCATGGTCATCGCCTATGACGAGCGGCGCGGAGAGAGCCGCGGTGCGCGTTCGCGCGGTGCCGATCCCGCCGCGCTCGGCCTGGGCGACTGTATTGATTGCACGCTGTGCGTGCAGGTCTGCCCAACCGGCATTGATATCCGCAAGGGGCTGCAAAACGAATGCATTGCCTGCGCGGCGTGCATAGACGTGTGCGATCAGGTGATGGAAAAAATGGACTATCCCAAGGGCCTGATCCGCTATACATCGGGCAACGGGCTGGTGCAGCAGCACAGCGCGCGCCAGATCATGCGGCGCATCAACCGGCCACGGGTTTGGATCTACGGTGCCTTGCTGGTGCTGGTGTGCGGTGCCTTCGCCTACAACCTGACCACGCGCACGCATTTCTCTGTCGACGTCATCAAAGACCGTGGCACCCTGGCACGCGAAGTGGGGCAGGGGGAAATCGAAAATGTCTACCGCCTGCAGATCATCAACGGGCTGGAGCAGGCGCAGCGTTACCACGTCAGCGTGCGCGGTCTGCCGGGGCTGCACATTTCGACCGACGCGAACTTGGCAGTGCCGGCCATCGGCATTGCATCGCTGCCGATACGCCTGACACTGCCGCCCGAAGTGGCAGCACTGCACCGAGGCAAAACGTTACCGATTGCGTTTGAGGTGCGAAGTGCCGCCGAGGGGGGGCATGAAAGCCGGCAAGAGAAATCAACCTTCTATGTGCTGCCGTAAACACCCTTCGTCCCCGATCCCCTCACTTCCCTCATTTCCCTGTTCGTCACCATGGCCACACTGATACAGATACAGAATCCACCCAAACCGGGCCAAGCGCGCTTCGCCCTGTGGGAGCTCGGTTTTCGCCCTTTCTATCTGCTTGCCAGCAGCTTTGCCGCACTCTCCATCGTGCTTTGGGCGCTTCAGTTCAGCGGCTTATTGACGTATGCCTATTTGCAAGGGCCGATGTGGCATGCCCACGAGATGTTGTTCGGTTTCACGCTGGCCGTTTTGACGGGATTTTTGCTGACGGCCGGGCAAAACTGGTCCGGTCAACCCACGCCCAAAGGCGCCACCCTGGCTGCACTGGCCGCTTTGTGGGTGGCGGGCAGGGTGCTGGTGTTGTTGCCATGGGGTGGGCTGGCGGCGCTGGTGAATGTGGCGTTTCCGTTGGCCGTTGCCGTGGCCTTGGGGCTCCCGCTCTACCGGGGGCGCAACCGCCGCAACTACTTCTTTGTCGCACTGCTCGTTGTGTTGGCGCTAGCCCAACTTGGGGTGCACCTGAATGCGCTGGGCGTCTTGCCCGTGCCGGGCTGGGCCGGGATTGCGCTGGGGCTGGATGTCATGTTGTTCGTGCTCAGTGTGATGGGCGGGCGCGTGATCCCGATGTTCACCAACAACGCCATCCCCGGAGCAAAGGCGCTTCGTCAACCCTGGGTTGAAAAGCTAGCGCTGGGCCTGGTGCTACTGCTTCTGCTGGCGGACGCATTGCAGGTGACGGGACCCTGGCTGGCGCTGTTGGCGCTGGTAGCCATGCTGGCGCATCTGGCGCGTCTGTTGTTGTGGCAGCCCTGGAAGACGCTGCACACGCCACTGGTCTGGGTGCTGCATGTCGCGTATGGATGGATCGTGTTGCACCTGGCGTTTCGCGCCACGGCTGCGATGGACTGGACTGTCGCATCTGCCGCCAACCACGCGCTAACTGCGGGTGCCATTGGCGGCATGGTGATGGGCATGATGACCCGCACCGCCTTGGGCCACACCGGGCGGAAACTGGTCGCGGGGAGAGCAGAAGTCGCCTGCTACGCCCTGGTGGCGGGGGCCGCATTTGTGCGCGTCTTTGTACCCTTGCTGCAGCCGTCCTGGATCACTGACGCGGTGCTGGTCTCAGCACTGTTGTGGTCAGCCGGTTTTGGGCTGTACACCTGGCGCTACTGGACTATCCTTTGCCGCGCTTGACGACACGGAAGCAAAGTGTCGCTATTCCCCAGCGAAAGATTATTTTGCAAGTCTGCTTTGGTCGCTGATC
>CAKZJN010000560.1 GCA_936943465.1 uncultured Rhodoferax sp. | reverse complement strand
CCGCGTTACTTCCGTCCCACGGAAGTGGAAACCTTGCTGGGCGACCCCACCAAAGCCAAAGACAAGCTGGGTTGGGTGCCGGAGATCACGGTGCAGGAAATGTGCAAAGAGATGGTGGCCAGCGATCTGGCCAAGGCCAAGCAGCATGCCTTGCTGAAGGCCAGTGGGTATAGCGTGAATGTGAGTGTCGAATAAGCGAGTCGGCCGAAGCTAAACAGTGGCGTGCATTCGCGCCAACCCCCGTCACCTGTCATATCCATCAGGCACAATTTGTGCGTCAAACCAAACCTTTTCTACGGACCCCAGATCATGTCGGAAGCATCCTCCATAGCCAACAGCGATAAAGCCGAAATACTGGCCCAGGCGCTGCCCTACATCCGCAAGTTCCATGGCAAGACCATGGTTATCAAATACGGCGGCAACGCCATGACCGAGCCCGCACTGCAAAAGGCCTTTGCCGAAGATGTGGTGCTGTTGAAGCTGGTGGGCATCAACCCGGTGGTGGTGCATGGTGGCGGTCCCCAGATTGAGCAGGCCCTCAAGCGTCTGGGCATGAAGGGCGAATTTATCCAGGGCATGCGCGTGACCGATGCGCAGACCATGGAAGTGGTCGAATGGGTGCTGGGCGGCGAGGTGCAACAGGACATCGTGGGCCTCATCAACCAGGCGGGCGGCAAGGCGGTAGGCCTGACCGGGCGCGACGGCGGCATGATCCGTGCGCAAAAACTCAAGATGCTCGACAACGCAGACCCCAGCATTGAGCACGACATTGGCCAGGTGGGCGACATCGTCAGCGTCGATCCCAGCGTGGTCAAGGCGCTGCAGGACGACGCCTTTATTCCGGTCATCAGCCCGATCGGCTTTGGTGAAAACAACGAGAGCTACAACATCAACGCCGACGTGGTGGCCGCCAAGCTGGCCACCGTGCTCAAGGCCGAAAAGTTGATGATGCTCACCAACATCAGTGGCGTGCTCGACAAGGAAGGCCAGTTGCTGACCGACCTCACCGCGCGCCGCATTGACGAGTTGTTTGCCGACGGCACCATTTCGGGCGGCATGCTGCCCAAGATCGCCGGCGCGCTGGATGCCGCCAAGAGCGGCGTGAACTCGGTCCACATCATTGATGGCCGTGTGCCGCATGTGTTGCTGCTGGAAATTCTGACCGATCAGGCCTTCGGCACGATGATCCGATCGCATTGAACTTGTTGGCCCCCATGCTCGCCCACTGCGTGTGGCTTGCTGCCCCCCGAGGGGGTGCTTTTCCCCTTGGGGCGGCCCGGCGGGGAAACTTGCCCCCACGCTCTCTCACTGCGTGTGGCTCGCTGCCCCCCAAGGGGGCTAACCCGGCTTGGGGCGGCCCTGCGCCAGGTTGTTCTTTATGAGGCTGCTGCTGGTCGAGGACGACGTTCTGGTCGCCAGCGGTATCAAGCTGGGGTTGGGCAACGCGGGGTATGCCGTCGACTGGGTGGGGAGCGCTGAGCGCGCGCTGGAGGTTACCCAGTCCGAGACCTTTGACATTGCGGTGATCGATATCGGGCTGCCCGCCATGGATGGGCTGACGCTGACCCAGACCTTGCGCGACCGGGGTCTCACCATGCCGGTGATTATTCTTACCGCGCGGGATGCCTTGCAGGACCGTGTACAGGGCCTCGACAAGGGCGCCGACGACTATATGGTCAAGCCCTACGAATTGCCCGAATTGCTGGCCCGCTTGCGCGCTCTGCTGCGTCGCTCGCAGGCGGCCACTTCGGCGGTGCTGCGGTTTGGCGGACTGGAAATGGACACCGGTTTGCGGCAGGCCAGTGTGCCGGCGCCGCTTCCAGCGGATGGCGCCAACCCGGCCGGCCGGCAGCCCCTGGAACTGGGCCCGCGCGAATGGACCGTGATGGAATACCTCATGCTGCAGGCCCCCAAGCCGGCCAACAAAGACAAGTTGCTGCAGGCCCTTACCGGCTGGGACAAGGAAATCACGCCCAATGCGGTGGAGGTGTATATCTCCCGTTTGCGTGCCAAGCTGGAGCCCCACGGTATTGCGTTGCGGTCGATTCGTGGGTTTGGTTACCGGTTGGAACGGTTGGGCGCTGATTGAGTTCCGTGCCGCGCGTCACCATGGGGCCGGGGCTGCAGCGGCGACTGCTGCTGATGTTGCTGGCGCCTTTGCTGGTGCTGGCCGCCCTCAACACCTGGTTCGATTTTCAACTGGCCGACACCGCTGCCATTCAACAGGACCGTCAGTTGCTGACCCTGGTGCCGCAGTTGGCCGATTCGGTGCTGGCGCGGGGGCGAACGCCGCAAGACCCACCCGACTTTCTCATGGCCCCGGCGATTGCCGATTTTCTAAACCAGCGCTTGGGCGCATCCGCCTATGCGCTGCTGAACCCCGATGGCAAAGTGCTGCTGGGCGAAGCCTGGTTGAGCGACTACCCGCCCAACACCTACGAGCCGGAGTTTTCCAGCGAAGAATTTGAAGGCGTGACCTACCGCATCGTCAGCCAACGCATGATTACCGCAGGGGGCGAGTTGACGGTGCGACTGGCCGACGGTTCAGACGTTCGGATGCAGTGGCTGCGGCGCTTGTGGCTCAAGGTGGTATTGCCCAATCTGGTGCTGGCCATCGGTGCTGCCTTTGCGGTGAACTGGGCAGTGCGCCGTGCGTTGCGTCCGTTGCTTGAACTCAAGGATGCGGTCGAGGGGCGCTCCCCGCGTGACCTCACGCCGCTCGACGCGAGCGGAACACCTGAGGAAGTGCGGCCCTTGGTGGTTTCGCTGAACCACCTATTCGAGTTGGTCAACGCGCAGGCCGAAAGCCAGCGGCGCTTTGTGGCGGATGCGGCGCACCAACTGCGCACGCCGCTAGCGGGCTTGCAGGCGCAGGTAGAGGCCTGGGCGCTGGCTGGTGGGGACCGCACGACGCTGCGCGCCGACCAGATACTCAAACTGCGCGATGCCACGCGCCGCACTTCGCAGTTGGCCAATCAGTTGCTGGCGTTGTCGCGCGCCGATGCGCGCAGTGCCCGCTCCGAACCGGCGCAGCCCGTTGACCTCAAGGTGTTGTGTGAGGAGGTGCTGGAAGCGTTCCTGGATGCGGCGGCGCGCAATCAGATCGACTTGGGGCTGGATGCCAATCCCGCCTTGGCCCAGGGCTACGTCTGGTTGCTGCGCGAGCTGCTTTCCAACCTGGTGGACAACGCAGTGCGTTACACGCCGTCAGGCGGGCATGTCACCTTGCGTTGTGGCCGATGTGCTCTGGAAGGTGCGGCAGAAGCGTTGTACCTGGAGGTCGAAGACGACGGCCCGGGCGTGCCGGAAACGGAGCGTGCGCGCGTGCTGGAGCGCTTTTATCGACTGCCCGGTACCGCCGGCGAAGGCAACGGGCTGGGGTTGGCTATTGCCGACGAAATAGCGCGGGTGCACCACAGTTCCTTGCGCATAGAAAGTGGTACCCACGGGCGGGGATTGCGCTGCCGTTTGCTGCTGGAGCCTGTGCGAGAATCTTTCAACCCCTAGCCGAACCACGCCATGCCAGAAGACCACACCGCGCACCAGCCAGACGAAACGGACAGCCCGGCTTCCGTCGGCGA
>CAKZJN010000559.1 GCA_936943465.1 uncultured Rhodoferax sp. | reverse complement strand
CGTGGCAAAACAGGCCAGCGCGTGGGCACCCAGGTGGCGCAGCGTATGGCGAAACAGCCACAGCGCCCACAGGGCAACCAGGGCATTCATCAACCCGAACAACAGCCCGGTGCGCGCCAGCCCCAGGTGCGGCACCAGCACCAGCGGAAAGGCCACCGACACCGCCAG
This sequence comes from uncultured Rhodoferax sp., assembly GCA_936943465.1. GTDB lineage: Bacteria > Pseudomonadota > Gammaproteobacteria > Burkholderiales > Burkholderiaceae_C > Allorhodoferax. The sequence goes on along the minus strand of CAKZJN010000559.1, from coordinate 4,036 downwards.
CGCACCGAGGTAGTCAAAGGTCAGCACCTGCGACACCAGGTCCTTGAGGGCCACGTTTTTGCGCAGCATGCGCATCACCAGCGGAATCTCCAGTCCCACCAGAATGCCGACCAGCACGACCATGGTGTACAGCACGAAGCGGAACGCATGGGGCAGCGCCGCGTGCGCCACAAACAGCAGCACCGGCAACAGGCCACCGGCCAGCGCGACCAGCAGTTCAATGCGTAGAAAGTGGGCGCTGAGCTGGCGCTCCAGAAAGCGCGACAGATAAGAGCCCACGCCCATGGCAAAGAGGTAGGCACCGATCACGGTGGAAAACTGCAGGACCGAGTCGCCCAGCAGATACGACGCCAGCGCGCCCGCTGCGAGTTCATAAACCAGCCCGCAGGCCGACACCACAAACACCGAGGTCAGCAGCGCCAGTTCCACCGGGCTGGGGCCGGGACTGGTTGGCGTGGGCGTTTCGTTGCGGCTCAAGCGACGGGTGCCCCTGCCGGACGGCTGATCCGGCTCTGCGAAGTGTTTTCGGCGATGACCATGCTTGCACCTTTTTCCTTGGCGGGAATGATAAGGCGTGGGCAATGCCGGGGCTCGAGGTGCGCGCCCTTTGAGGGCCGCAGTGCCTCGCGGCGCGCGCTGGCGCTTAGCTTGAAGTCCAGTCGCCCCGCAGCGTCAGTGGCAGCGTTGCCAAAATATGCTCGGCCGAGGTGCCGAGGTGCAGCGTGAACGCACCAGCCTCGGCCTTCCAGCCCGGCCGGGATTCGTCGTAAAACGCCAGTGCGCGCATGTTCAGCGTCAGGCGCGCCGTGCCCTGTTCGCCCGCGGCGATGTGCAGCTTGGCAAAGGCCTTTAGCTCCATGGCCGGCCGCTCCACGCTGGCTTGCGGGTCACCCACATACAACTGCACCACGGCCTGCCCAGCCCGGGCGCCGGTGTTGCGCACATCGACTTCCACACGCAGCGTGTCACCGGGTTGGATGGTGTCCGCCGATGCCCGCACGGCACCCCAAACGAAAGACGTGTACGACAAGCCGTAGCCAAACGGAAACTGCACGGCAAGGCCGGCGCGCTGGTAGTGGCGGTAGCCAATGAACACGCCTTCGTCGTAGCGCACATGGCCATCCACGCCGGGATACAAAGCGAGCGAACCGTGACCCACCATGTCGGCCAGGCGCAGCGGCCAGGTCTGCGGCAAACGCCCGCCCGGCTCGGCAGCGCCGAGCAGCACGTCAGCCATGGCATTGCCACATTCCTGCCCGGGATACCAGGCCTGCAGCACAGCAGGCACCTGGTTCAGCCAGGGCAATGCCACGGGCGAGCCGGTCTGCAAAACCACCACCGTGTTCGGGTTGGCGGCAGCCACGCGCTCAATCAGCGTGTCTTGCAAGTGTGGCAATTGCAGGCTGTGGCGGTCCAGACCTTCGTTGTCCCATTCCGCGTTCAGGCCGGCAAACACAATCGCCACATCGGCCTGGCGCGCGGCCTCGACCGCCTCGGCGATGTCCGACGCGTCGAGCATGCGGTGCGCGCCAAAACGCAGTGCACGAAAGTGAATATCTTCGTGCGTCTTGGTGGTGAATTCGAGCGTGATGTCGCACACTTCACCGGTCTGCAGGGTACGGGAGTGGATGACTTCTTCGCAGCCAAAGGTGAAGTAGGTTTCGCCCCGGCTCCAGTTTGTCCATGCGTCCACTGCCAGTGCGCCATTGATGTAGGCACGGCTTAGGCCCGAGCTCACCAGCGAGAACTGGTGCAGGCCCGCACGCTGCGCCACAAAGCGTAGCGTGGCGCGCGCGGAGAAGTGCTCGCCGGTCACGCCTTCGGGTGAATGGCCGGCCCACAGCTGCTCGGTGTTGTCAACCGTTTGGCGGGACACCACCGGGCCACTCAGGTCCACCGAGTCATAGAACGCAAGCTCCACCGGCGCATTGACCACCGGCACCCAACGATGAATGTCGGCGCCCACATGGTGGGTGAAAGTCGCTCCGGGCCACTGCGCGCGCAGCCCGTCGAGCGGCGACACGCGGTAGTGCGCATTCACGGTGGCGCTGCCTCCGCCCATGATTTGCGGCACGGTGGCGGCACTGCCGATCAGTGCCACCTTTTTGCCGGCAATGGGGGCCAAGGGCAATGCGCCGGCCTCGTTCTTCAGCAACACGGTGCCCTCTGAACCCAGCTTGCGGATGAGGGCGCGGTGCGCCGGAATGTCATCGTCGCGCTCGGCAGGAATCACCGGGTCCGCAAAGCTGCCAACCCGCTCCATCAGCCGCAGCACGCGGCGGGCACAGTCGCGCACGGCTTGCGCGGGCAACATGCCATCGTTTACGGCCTGCACCAACTGAGCGCCGCGGTGCCGCGTGGGGCCTGGCATTTCCAGATCGGTGCCGGCCAGCACGCCGGCCACGGTTTCGTGCTCGGCAAACCAGTCGGTCATGACCAGCCCGTCAAAGCCCCATTCATCGCGCAGCACTTCGGTGACCAAGCGGCGGTGGTTGGCGGCAAAGGTGCCGTCGATGCGGTTGTAGGCCGTCATCACGGCCCAGACGCCCGCCTCTTTCACGGCGCGTTCAAACGGCAACAGGTACAACTCGCGCAGCGCCCGCTCCGAGATATCCGAGCTCATGCGCATGCGCTGAAACTCGCTCTCGTTGCCGACAAAGTGTTTGATGGTGGCCGCAACGCCCATGCTCTGCACACCGCGCACATAGGCCACCGCCATCTCGGACGACAGCCAAGGGTCTTCCGAGTGGCATTCAAAGTTGCGACCGTTCAACACGGTGCGGTGCAGATTGACGGTAGGTGCCAACAGAACGCGCGCGCCCTTGAGCCGTGCTTCGGCGCCCAGCGCGGCACCGGTCTGCTGCAGCAGCTCCGGGTTCCAGGTGGATGCCAAAGCAATGCCCACCGGGAAGCAGGCGGTAGTAGGCCCATCTTTGAAGGTGCCGCCACGTGCGCCGTTGGGGCCGTCGCTCACCTTCACGGCCGGCACGTTCAGCCGGGGAATGGGAACCGAAGTCCAGAAGTCGGCGCCCGCCAGCAAGGACACCTGCTCCTCAAGGGTCATCTGGTCCAACAGCGATTCAATGTTGACTGTGCGCATCGTGTTTTCCGTGACGTGGGTTGATGTTCAACATGCACGATGCCAAAGCGCTTGCTGTAGCCATACGCCCCTTCGTAGTTGTCGCGCAGTGCCCGGGCCCATCTTTCGCAGGGCCTATTGGAGAGGCAGCCGCTTGAGGGTCAGACCGTGAGAGAGTGGAACCGATTCCACAGACAGGCGAGATTGTTCAGCGACCAAACAAAGTTGAGAACTGGTGGAAACCCTGAAGAATGATTAGAAGAAGAAATGGCGAAGGGGAGCCCTGTTTGGGCTCCCCTTCGCCAAGCACTTACACCGGGTAGGCTTGAACCGAGGGTTCGATGGTGATCCACTTGAGTTCGGTGAACTCGTCCACCACGGCGCGTCCGTCGAACTTGCCGTAGCCGCTGTTCTTGGTGCCGCCATACGGAGCCTGCGCTTCGTTTTGCACGGTGGAGCCATTGACGTGTACCGAGCCCGACTCGATACGCATCGCCACATCCAGCGCACGGGTCACGTCGCGGCCAAACACGGCCGCAGACAGACCGTAGTCGCTGTCGTTGGCAACCGCCACCGCTTCTTCCACGCCCTTGACGCGCACCACCGTGGTGATGGGACCAAAGGTTTCATCACCGTAAATGACCATGCCGGGTTTGACATGGTCCACGATGGTGGCGGGCATGATGGCACCGTCGGCTTTACCGCCACATGCCAGCGTGGCGCCCTTGGCCAAGGCGTCGTCGATCATGGCGTTCAGGCGCGCCCCCGAAGCGCTGGCCACCATGGGGCCAATCACGCAGGCCGGGTTGACACGCGGGTCACCCATCACCAACTCCTTGGCGCGGGCGGCAAACTTGGCAACAAACTCGTCGGCCACCGCCTCGTCCACCACCAGGCGCTCGGTGGACATGCAAATCTGGCCCTGGTACAGGAAGGAGCCAAACACGGCAGCCTTCA
>CAKZJN010000558.1 GCA_936943465.1 uncultured Rhodoferax sp. | reverse complement strand
GAAGGCATGGGGCTGATCGTGCTGCACTCGGGCCACTTCTCCAAAATCTTCCGCCGCATGCTGGGCACCCACTGCTCGCTGAAGTGGCGCGAGGCCGATGAAAAAGAACGCATCTGGGTGATCGAGCCGTCGCACCCGATTGCAGCCGGTTTGGGCGAATACTTCGAGTTACCTAATGAAGAAATGTACGGCGAGCGCTTTGATGTGCCAGCACCGGACGAGACCGTGTTTATCTCCTGGTTTGAAGGCGGCGAGGTGTTCCGCTCAGGCCTGTGCTGGCAGCGCGGGCATGGCCGCATTTTCTACTTCCGCCCCGGCCACGAAGCCTACCCAACCTACTTCGATGCCAATGTGCAGCGCGTGCTGGCCAATGCCGTGCAGTGGGCGGCAGAGCGCGTGCGTAGGGTCGATAGCTGCCCCAACACGGCACCGCTGGAAAAGCTGAGCCCCAAGGCCGTGCAGTTTTCCAAGGTCGGCATTGTGCAAGACAAGGGAGACATTGAATGAGCGACTACCAAAGCTCCATGCCGGTGGCCGTCACTGGCACGGACAACGCAGTTACAAACCGCGTGCTGCGCGTGGGCATCATCGGCCTGGGCATTGGCCGCATGCACATTGAAGGCTGGCGCCAGCACCCTGGCACGCAGGTGGTGGCCATTGCCGACACCGACGCCGAGCGCCTCAACGCGGTAGGCGAACAATTTGGCATTGCAGCGCGCTACACCGATGCGCTGGCCATGATGGCCGCCGAGAAGCTCGACGTGGTGAGCGTGTGCACGCCCAACAAGTTTCACAAGGACCTGAGCATTGCCGCGCTGGAGTCGGGCAGCCACGTGCTGTGCGAAAAGCCCATGGCCATGAATGCGGCCGAAGGGCGCGACATGCTGCGCGCCGCAGAGCGCGCCGGCAAACGCCTGATGATCAATTTCTCTTACCGCTTCAGCGCGCAGTCGCAGGCGCTCAAGGCACAGAAAGACGCTGGCGTATTTGGCGACATCTACTTCGGCCGCACGGTCTGGCACCGCCGCCGGGGCATGCCCGGATTTGGCGGCTGGTTTGGTACCAAGGCACTGGCCGGTGGCGGCCCGCTAATTGACCTGGGCGTGCACCGCCTTGACCTGGCCTTGTGGCTGATGGGCTATCCCAAGCCGACCTGGGTCATGGGCAATACCTACAACCCCATCGCCGGCCCGCTGGCCGCAGCCTCGGGAAAGACCTTTGATGTGGAGGACCTGGCCGCCGGCTTTATTCAGTTTGCCAACGGAGCCACGCTGGCACTGGAGGCATCCTGGGCCGCCAACATCCAGGAAGCCGACCTGATGGAAACCCGCTTGCTGGGCACCAAGGCCGGATTGCTACAGAAAAACCTGAACGAGGGTTACACCTTTAGCGCCGACATCTTTCAGGAGCAGCATGGCGCACAGGTCAACATCCGCATCAACACGCCCACCACACCGGCTCTGTCGGCCATGCACCACTACGCCGATGCCATCCTGAACAGTCGGCCGCATGACGCAGGTGGTGAACAGGGCTTGGTGGTGATGGAAATCTTGGATGCCATTTACGAAAGTGCGCGCACCGGGCGCCCGGTGCAGATTGGCGCCTGATGAGTAGCCCCGATCCGCTAACGCCCCTGCCCTGCGCGCAGGTGGAGGGCCAGGTTAGCCCGGCCCAGGTTCGCCGTGCGATTTGGGCCACGCGTCTGCAGTTTGCAGCCCTCGGGCTGTTCGGTGGCGCGTGGGGCGTGCACATTCCATCCGTGAAGGCGCAGTACGACCTGGGCGAAATGGCCTTGTCGTTGGTGCTGGTGTCAGGCGCGGTGGGCGCCGTGGGTTCGCTGTTTTTTGCGGGCCGGGTGATTGCACGGCTGGGCGCACGCGGAGCGGCCACCGTCGCCGCTTTGGTCATGGGTGCGCTGCTGGCCGGTGTGTTGCACTGGCCCGCGCTCATTTGGTTGCTGTTGAGCAATGTGCTGTTTGGTGCCTGCATGAGCCTGTTTGATGTGGCGATCAACACCGAGGGTTCGGCGCTAGAGGCCGTGGGTGGGCGCGCCATCATGGGCAACCTGCATGGCAACTTCAGCCTGGGCGGCATGTTGGGCGCGGCGTTTACCGGCGCGCTGATTCGTGCCGACATCGCAGCGCCCTGGCAATTGGCGGGCATCGGTGCGGGCTTTGCACTGTGGGTGAATCTGGCTGCCCGTGCCATGTTGACCGTGCACCCGGAGGCCAACAGCAGCGAGCCACGGGCCCACTTTGTCTGGCCGCGTGGCGTGCTGCTGGTCATCGGATTACTGGCCTTTGCTGGCATGACGGCCGAGGGCGCCATGTACGACTGGTGCGTGCTTTACCTGAAGCAGGAAGTGCACATGACGCAGGACCACGCTGCCCTGGGCTATGCGGCGTTCTCGGGAGCCATGGCACTGATGCGCTTTACCGGAGACGCCCTGCGCATGCGCTATGCAGAGCGCAGCATTCTGCGTGTGGGCGGCTTGACTACGGCCTTCGCCATGGCGGTGGTGCTGCTAAGCGGTGTGCCATGGATTGCGATTGCGGGTTATGCGCTGGTGGGTGCCGGGCTGGCGCAGGTGGTACCGATTCTGTACAACGCCGCCACCCGCGTGCCGGGCAATAGCCGCGCCGCCGCCATTGCCTCCATTTCATCGATTGGCTATGCCGGCTTCATGATCGGGCCGCCCTTGATTGGAGGCATCGCGCAGGTGTTGTCGCTCACCGCTGCTCTGACCAGCGTGGTGGTCGGAGCGGCTTTGTTGGCCTGGGGCGCTCGCTTCGTTCCGGAGAAATAGCTGCGGGGTTCAGGCGCCCGCTGGTGTCGGCGACAAATTTCGAATCTGCAAGGCGACTGTTTGCGGATTGCCGGCGTTACACAACAAACGCACACCCGTGTTATCTGCCGGCATAAACACCATATCCGTGAGCACCACGCTGCCTCCGTCCGCGTAGACCTCCAGCACACAGCCATCGATCCAGACCTCCAGCGTGAGCACGGGGTCCTCGGACACGCGGGCTGCAGTGTGGCGTTCCTGCCCCGCCTGCAAAAGGCTGTCCGAAGAACGACGGTCGGTGAAGAACAATTGTGTTTCCGCGTCAAAGCCGAGCGTTATGCACGAAGTGGCACCCGCAAAAATTTGCAAGCCGAATTCGCCCTTCAAGGCGTTTAGCGACACGCGCAAGCTGAGGTGCAGCGCACGGCCACCGACTCGGGCCTTCGTCAGAAGCTCTGCGAGTTCCTGCGCGGAGCCGGCGCCGTCAAAGACCAGAGCCGTTCGCTCTACCCAGTCGCGCAGTTCCCGCACCGGCCGCTGCCGCAAGCGCCAGCCGTGTCGTGTGCTCACCAAGTCCAGCTCACGCGGCACCGACATCTGGCCGCGCCAAGGATCGGTCGGCACCTGTGCGGCATATTCCCAGTTATTAATCCAGCCGATCCATACGCAGCGCCCATCCGGCAAATTGGCAAAGCTGATGGGGGCGTAAAAGTCGCGCCCGTGATCGGCCCAGACGGCCGCATCGGGGCCTAGCCCTGTCGCAGGCAAGCCACTTGCATCGGCCTCAAACTGTTGCCCGTCAAAGTGGCCGATGAAATATTGCACCCCACTCCCACCCCACAACGAACCGCGATTGACCGACACGATGAGTACCCAGCGCGTGCGGGTCGGATCGCCATCCACCGGCAATTCAAACAGCTCGGGCACCTCCCAGATATTCCCTTCCGCAGAGCCGGCTGGGCCGAAGGCCGATACCTTGTCCCATTGCTTGAGATCGTGCGAGGTATAGAACCAGACCTGCTGCTGCAAGGCCGCTACCACCAACATCACCCAGCGGCCCGTGGGAGCATGCCAAAACACCTTGGGGTCACGGAACTCAGTAGAGCGAATGTCCAAAACCGGGTTGCCGGGATAGTCGCTAAAGCGGTAGCCACCATCCAGGCTATACGCCAGGTGCTGGGACTGAATCTGGGTGGCCGGATCGAAGGCGGTATAGAAGGCCAGCACCGGTGGCACGGTACAGCCAGGCTCGGCAAAGCCTGCTGTATTGGTGTGGTCCACCACGACCGTGCCGGAAAAAGCCATGCGCGCGGGCGTAGCAACAATAGCCACCTCCTGCTCGGTCCAATGGCGCAGGTCACGGCTCACCGCATGGCCCCAGCTCATATTGCCCCACTGCGCGCCGCTGGGGTTGTACTGGTAGTAGAGGTGGTAAACGCCGTCCAGGAAAAACAGCCCATTGGGGTCGTTCATCCAGTTGCGCGCCGGCGTGTAGTGAAAGCCGGGGCGCCAGGCAGTTTGATCATGCGCCGTTACCGGCACCGGGGAAGTGTTTGTCACAAGGTAAGCGGTCTAGCCGAAAAGACCCTAGCGCAGGCGCAGCAGCAGACCCTCGTAGGGGCGCAGCGGCATGGAGCGCAGGCGCTGGGCCAACCCGGCTGCTTCCACCGCGTAGTTCCCCAGCAACAACTCGGCGCGTTCACAGCTGACGGCCGGATGTAGCTCAAACGTGCACGGGGTTGCGCCAAAGTTGCACAGCACCAGCAGGGCCTCGGCACCGTCGCCGGAACTGCCCTGCGGCGGTGTGCGCAGATAGGCCACCAATTGCGGATGCTCCGGCAGCAACAGCGTGGTGTGACCTTCGACCAGCAGCGGCTCGGTCTTGCGCAGGGCAATCATCTTGCGGTAGTAGTGGAACACCGAGGTGGGGTCGGACACTGCCTGTTCGGCATTCACCAGGGCGGTGTTGTGGTTTAACTGAATCCAGGGCGTGCCGGTGGTGAAGCCAGCCTGCGGGCCACTGCTCCACTGCATCGGGGTGCGGGCGTTGTCGCGCCCCTTGGCCCAAATGGAGCGCAACACTGCAGCAGAGTCTTGACCGCGCTCTTGCACCGCCACCCGGTACATGTTCAGAGTTTCAATGTCCTTGTAGTCGTCAATGCGCGGGAAGGCCACATTGGTCATGGCCAGTTCTTCGCCCTGGTAAACATAGGGCGTACCCTGGAAGCCGTGCAAAAAGGTGCACAGCATCTTGGCCGATTGCACCCGGTAATGGTGGTCATCACCAAAGCGCGAAACCGGACGCGGCTGGTCGTGGTTGCTCAGGTACAGGCTGTTCCAGCCCTGCCCTTCTAGGGCATCCTGCCAGCGCATCATGGTGGCCTTGAGGTCGGGCAGGTGCAAGGGCTTCAGGGCCCACTTGCCGTTGACGTGCCCACCCACGCTATCAAGATCCATGTGCTCAAACTGGAACAGCATGTTGAGCGCACCACTTTCCGGATGGGTCAGTTCACGGCCCTGCTGAATGGTGGCCATAGGCGCCTCACCCACTGTGATGCAGTCGTAGTGGTCCAACACCTGAACGCGCATTTCGCGCAAGAACTCCAACAGCCGCGGGCCGTTGCAGGTGAGCTGAAAACCGGGCTGCAAAAAGCCGTCACGCACCACCGGCGCCTGCGGCAAGCTGCCATCCGCCAGCCAGGGCTTGGAGATCATGTTGATCACGTCCATGCGGAAGCCGTCCACGCCCCGGTCGAGCCAGAAGCGCATCAGCGCGTAGACCTCCTCCCGCAGCTTGGGGTTCTCCCAGTTCAGGTCGGGCTGCTTCTTGCTGAACATGTGCAGGTAGTACTCGCCCGTGGGTTCGTTGAACTCCCAAACCGAGCCGTTGAAGGCGGCTTCCCAGTTGGTGGGCGGCGAGCCATCGGCCTGCGGTTCGCGCCAGATGTAGTAATCGTGGTACGGGTTGTCGCGGCTGCTGCGCGCCTCGGTAAACCACACATGCTCATCCGAGCTGTGGTTGACCACCAAGTCCATCATCAGCTTGATACCGCGCTCGTGCATGCCCGCCAGCATGGTGTCGAACTCGGCCAGCGTTCCGAACTCCTGCATGATGGCGCGGTAGTCGCTGATGTCGTAGCCGTTGTCGTCGTTGGGCGATTGGTAAACCGGCGAAAGCCAGACCACATCCACCCCAAGCTGCTGCAAGTAGTCGAGCCGCGAGGTGATACCCGGCAAGTCACCGATGCCATCGCCATTGCTGTCGCAAAAGCTGCGCGGGTAAATTTGGTAAACGGTGCTGGTCTTCCACCAATCGGTCTTGCGCATGGCTTTCGTCTTTAAAGGAAATTAGCTCGGCAAATCCACCGTGCGTTCGCACGCTTGTTCGTCGGCATCAAACACATGTATCAGCTCTGCCGGCAGGTGCAACGACACATGCTCGCCCGATTTGAAGCTGGTGGTTCCATCGACACGCACCGTCATCAGCGGCAGCCCTTCGCTTTCCACATACAGCAGCGAAGCCTCGCCCAGCTTTTCAATGTGCTTGATGGCAACGTCCAGGCTGTTGGGCGCACCGGCGGTCGTGAGGCGAATATCTTCGGGTCGGCAGCCCACCTTGACCTTGCCACCCACCACCACGCGCTGCGCATTCACGCGCGCTGTCAGGGTGGACTGACCCACCTTGACTTCGGCCTGCTCGGGTCCCGCAGACTGCAGCAAACCGGGCAGCACATTCATCTTGGGCGAGCCAATGAACTCGGCCACAAACAGGCTGGCCGGACGGTGGTAAAGGGTAAGCGGGCTGCCCACCTGCGCCACCGAGCCGTGCTTGGCAATGCGGTCGCCGGTGTGCAGCAGCACGATCTTGTCGGCCAACGTCATGGCCTCGACCTGATCGTGCGTCACATAAATCATGCTGGCGCTGCCTATGTCGTGGTGCAGCTTGGCAATCTCCAGGCGCGTTTGCACCCGCAGCGCGGCATCCAGATTGGACAGCGGCTCGTCAAACAAAAACACGCGGGGCTGCTTGACGATGGCACGGCCAATGGCCACGCGCTGGCGCTGGCCACCGGACAGCTCCTTGGGCAGTCGGTCCAGCAAAGGGGTGAGTTGCAGCACTTCGGCGGCTTCACGCACCTTGGTATCGATGGCGCCTGCATCCGAGCCCAACACTTTCAGGCCAAAGGCCATGTTTTCGCGCACGGTCATGTGCGGGTACAGCGCGTAGCTCTGGAAAACCATCGCCACGCCACGGCGCGCGGGAGGCAGGTCGTTGACCCGTTCGCCGTCAATGAACAGGTCACCGTCGGTGATGTCCTCCAGACCGGCCACCATGCGCAGCAAGGTGGATTTGCCGCAGCCGGAGGGGCCCACAAAAACGCAGAACTCACCCTTTTCAATCACCAGATTGGCGTTGTTGATGGTTAGCGCGGGTGCGTTGGGATAGCGCTTGCAAACGTTACGAAACTCGATCTTGGACATGCTCTTTTTCCTTCACTGTTTCACAGGTTGGCCACCAGGCCACCCCAGGGCTGTAGCACCACGGTGCCGGCAACGATCTGGCCACCAGGGACCGGGCTATCCGACCGGGTTTGCGCCGCGGCGTACTCCGCCGGCAGTTCCCAGTTCAATGCCTCTGCGCTGAAATTGAATACACACAACAGGCGCTGCGAGCCTTCGGTGCGCTCAAACGCCAGCACTTGCGCATGCAAAGGCAGCAACTGCATGCTGCCTTTGAGCAGCGCAGGCTGCTCGCGGCGCCAGTGCAGCAGACGCGTGTAGTAATGCAAGAGGCTGGCTTCGTCGGCCTGCTGGCGGTCAACCGCCAGCGCTTGGTGTTCGGGAGCACTGGGCAACCAGGGCTTGCCGGCACCAAAGCCACCGTGTGCTTCGTCTGCTGCCCAAGGCATAGGCGTGCGGCAACCATCACGCCCTTTGAATTTGGGCCACATGGTGATGCCAAACGGGTCTTGCAAATCTTCAAAGGCGATGTTGGCTTCGGTCAAGCCCAGTTCGTCGCCTTGGTAAACGCAGGGGCTTCCACGCAGCGTCATCTGCAAGGCTGCTGCCAAGCGCAGAAGGCGCGCATCGGGCTGCTCCCCCCCCCAGCGCGAAGCGACGCGCACACAGTCGTGGTTGGACAGGGCCCAGCATGGCCAGCCGTCACCCACCACATTCAGGAAGCGCGAGAACAGACCATGCAGAAAGGGCGCACTGAACTGCTTGCCCAGCAAGTCAAAGCAGTAGGCCATGTGCAGTTTGTCGCCTCCGCTGGTGTACTCGGCCATGCGGCCCAGACCGTCATCGTCACCAATCTCACCCACCATGGTGGTGTCGGGGTATTCGTCGAGCAAGGCGCGCAGGCGCTGCAGGAACACCAG
>CAKZJN010000557.1 GCA_936943465.1 uncultured Rhodoferax sp. | reverse complement strand
GTACCGCCCACGCACGCTCCCAGCCCACGCCATGAATCGCATGGGGTTCGGGCGCGAAGTTTTTTGGCAGTTCCGTTTGCCGCCCCTGCCACTGCAATTGGCCGTAGCCGATGCGGTTGGAATACGGAATGAGCGGATAGCTGGCCGAAACGCGGGGCGACTGCAATGCGGCCGCCGGGGTGGAACGCAGCACCGGACGGTCGTCGTACCACAGCCCGGCAACGCAGCCACCCAATGCGGGGCTGAGTTCGCAGCGTAGGACGCCGGAATGCAAGGTCAGTGCAGAGTTCATGGGTGCCTTCATGCCAAAAGGTTGCGGGGGCTATTGCGCCGCATTGTGCAGTGTCTTGGCGCCCAAAAAGAAACCCGGCGCAACTTGGTGGTTACCAAATTGCGCCGGGTGGCAATGCCAGTTGAATCTGGCGATCAGAGCGGGAGCAAAAGCCCCCGTCCCCAATTAACGACCGTAAGCAGACTCGCCGTGGGAGGTGATGTCCAGGCCTTCGCGTTCGTCTTCTTCGCTGACACGCAGACCGATGGTCTTGTCAACGATGAAGTAGGACACCAGGGACACCACACCCGACCAGACCACGGTGGTCAGCACCGCCTTGGTTTGCACCCAGACTTGTGCGCTGATGGAGTAGTCGGCAGCGGTCACCATGGAAACTGTCACCCAGTCAGCCACGTAGCCGGGGCCACCCAGGGCGGGCGAGTTGAACACGCCGGTCAGGATAGCGCCCAAAATGCCGCAAACACCGTGCACGCCGAACACGTCGAGTGTGTCGTCCGCACCGAGCAGCTTCTTCAGACCGGTAACGCCCCACAGACCGGCAAAGCCAGACAGCAGACCGATGATCAGTGCACCACCGATGCCGACGTTGCCGCAGGCGGGAGTGATGGCAACCAGACCAGCCACCGCACCGGATGCAGCACCCAGCATGGAGGCCTTGCCCTTGTGCAGTGCTTCACCGATGGACCAGGTCAGCACGGCAGCAGCGGTAGCGCCGAAGGTGTTGATGAAAGCCAGAGCAGCGAAACCATTGGCTTCCAGAGCGGAGCCGGCGTTGAAACCGAACCAGCCCACCCACAGCAGGGCTGCGCCGACCATGGTCAGTGTCAGGCTGTGAGGAGCCATGGATTCTTTGCCGTAACCAACGCGCTTGCCGATGTAGAAGGCACCGATCAAACCAGCCACAGCCGCGTTGATGTGCACCACGGTACCGCCAGCGAAGTCCAGCGCGCCGGTCTGCCAGATCATGCCGGCCTTGGCGGTCATGGCATCAGCCACTTCCTTGGAAGCATAGGCATCCGGTCCCATCCAGAACCACACCATGTGGGCAATCGGAGCGTAGGAGAAGGTGAACCACAGAACCATGAAGGCCAGCACGGCGGAGAACTTGATACGTTCTGCGAACGAACCCACGATCAGGGTACAGGTGATGGCAGCAAAGGTTGCCTGGAATGCAGCGAAGACGATTTCAGGGATGTAAACACCCTTGCTGAAGGTCGCAGCATTGGCAAAGGTGCCGGCAGCGTTGTCCCAGATGCCCTTCATGAAGAGGCGATCCAGGCCACCGATGTAGGCATTGCCTTCGGTAAACGCCAGGCTGTAGCCGTAGACAAACCACAGCACAACGATCAGCGAGAAGGTCACCATCACCTGCATCAGCACGGACAGCATGTTCTTGCTGCGCACCAAGCCGCCGTAGAACAGGGCCAGGCCGGGAATAGCCATCATGATCACCAGGAGGGTGGAGACCATCATCCAGGAAGTGTCACCCTTGTTGGGCACGGGAGCGGCGGGGGCCGGAGCGTCGGCAGCGGGAGCGGCAGGGGCCGCTTCAGCCGCAGCGGCAACAGGTGCCGCAGCAGCGGGAGCCGAGGCTTCCGCTTTGGCTTCGGTGGCGGCGGGGGCAGCAGTCTGGGCCGGTGCAAACGTGGCAGCGGTCAGAAGGCCGAACCCCAGAGCGAGGGATACAAGCAGTTTTTTCATGATTCGTTCCTTTATTGAGTGGTCAGAGGCCGCTTAAAGCGCCTCCTTGCCTGTCTCGCCGGTGCGGATGCGCACAGCCTGCTCGACGTCATAGACAAAGATCTTTCCGTCGCCGATTTTTCCGGTGCGGGCAGCGCCTTCAATGGCTTCAATGACTTGCTCAACCAGAGCGTCATCGATGGCGGCTTCAATCTTTACTTTGGGAAGAAAGTCCACGACATACTCGGCGCCGCGGTACAGCTCGGTGTGGCCTTTTTGTCGGCCAAAGCCTTTGACTTCCGTGACGGTGATGCCTTGCACACCAATGGCCGACAAGGCTTCTCGCACCTCATCGAGCTTGAACGGTTTGATGATGGCCGTTACGAGTTTCATATAGTTCACCTCAGCTTGTTAACAGGGTTGCAGACGCCGGGTAGCAAGCCCGGTTTCTCCAAGAAATTCAGGAGATAAGCTCTTTAAGCAGGGTCCGTGCCAACTGCTTCGCCCTATTACTTTTGGGCCCATGTGCACCGAATTGCGTCGCCCGCGTTACAAAAACTGTACGGATAAACAGCTTGCACCGCCTTGGTGCAAACAATAAATGCGCACCCATTCAATGCGCACCGTTTTGGGAAACATTCAAATGAGCCTGTCTTTGGTGCAAAGTCGTGCGCTGCTTGGCCTGGAAGCCGCTCCGGTCACGGTAGAAGTCCATCTGGCCAACGGGCTGCCCAGCTTTACGCTGGTCGGCCTGGCCGATGTCGAGGTCAAGGAAGCGCGCGAACGGGTGCGCTGCGCCATTCAAAACGCCGGACTCGAATTCCCGACCAACAAACGCATCACGGTCAATCTGGCTCCCGCCGATTTGCCCAAAGACTCCGGTCGTCTGGACTTGCCCATCGCCCTGGGCATCTTGGCTGCCAGTGGCCAGGTCGATGGCGCCCGCTTGGCCGAATACGAATTTGCTGGCGAGCTGTCGCTGTCGGGCCATTTGCGACCCGTGCGCGGTACCCTGGCCATGGCGCTCACCCTGCTTGGTAAGTCAGAAAGCATCAAATTGGTGCTGCCACCCGGCAGTGCAGAAGAAGCGGCGCTGGTGCCGGGCGTGGCGGTGTATTGCGCACAGCATCTGCTGGATGTGGTGCGCCACTTCGCGCCGGCCGGGGTTGAAGTCGCCGATGCGCAGGATGCCGGCCGCGACAGCGGCTGGTGCCGCATGGAGCCCACCATCGCGGCGGCGGCCCGGGAGTTTGCCGATCTGGCCGACGTAAAGGGACAGTCCGGCGCCAAACGCGCCCTGGAAATTGCAGCGGCGGGTGGCCACAGCCTGTTGTTGGTCGGGCCGCCGGGCTCTGGCAAGTCCATGCTGGCGCAACGCTTTGCCGGCCTATTGCCCGACATGAGCCACGAAGAGGCGCTGCAAAGTGCGGCCATTCAGTCCTTGAGCGGGCGCTTCCGCATGGAACACTGGGGCTGCCGCCCAACCTGTGCGCCCCACCATTCCGCCAGCGCGGTGGCGCTGGTAGGAGGCGGTTCACCGCCAAGGCCTGGCGAAATTTCTCTGGCCCACCACGGCGTGCTCTTTCTGGATGAATTTCCCGAGTTCAGTCGCGCCGCTTTGGAGGCGCTGCGTGAACCATTGGAAACCGGCACGATCACGATTGCACGGGCGGCGCGCCGCTCTGAGTTTCCGGCCCGCTTTCAATTGATAGCGGCCATGAATCCCTGCCCCTGCGGCTATCTGGGCAGCGCTGCGCACCGATGCCAGTGTTCCCTGGAGCAAATCAACCGGTACCGCAACCGTTTGAGCGGCCCGCTGATGGACCGCATTGACCTGCATGTGGAGGTTCCCAACCTTCCCGCCCAGGACCTGTTGAGTGCGCCAGCGGGCGAATCGACCGAAGCCATCCGGGCGCGCTGCCTGCAGGCGCGAACCCTGGCATTGTCCAGGCAGGGTAAAGCGAACCAGGCGCTGGTGGGCCAGGAGATTGACCAGTTTGCGTCACTCGATGCGGCATGCACCCAGTTTCTGCGCACCGCCGCCCAGCGGCTAGGTTGGTCGTCGCGGGGCACGCACCGCACCCTCAAAATTGCGCGCACCATTGCCGACTTGGCTGGCAGCGAGTCCATTACCCTGGCCCACGCCGCCGAAGCCATGCAATACCGCCACACCACGGCGCCCGTACCCGGCTAGCGCACGGGGGATGCGACAGCCAACGCACTGCGCTACGATGACAGGCTCCACTTCACAGCCGCGCGACGCGGACCGCCATGAGTTCCCACCTAGAAACCGTAGACCAGATTCCCGTTTCGTCAGGCGCTGAACTTGCGGCCACGCTGCTGTCAGCGCCGGAAGCGCTGACCGGCCTCACCTTGGAAGAGTCGCGGGTCGTGGTCTCTTATATGAAGCCGCGCTTTTTCCCGGCCCAAACCGTCTTCATCCGGGAGGGCGATGCCAGCGACAACGGATTTATGGCGCTGCTGATCGAGGGCGATGTGGTGGTGGAGCGGGTAACCGTCAGCCGCACCGAGCCGGTCACCATTCGCGTACTCGGCCCCGGCGCCCTGATTGGTGAGATTGGGCTGGTGGACAGCGAACCACGCTCCGCCTCGTGCACCGCCAGTACCGACGTGTGGTGCGCCATCCTGACCCGCGACGCCGTTAACGCCATGATCAGCCGTGACCCGATGGTGGCGGCCCGGTTGCTGTTGGGCGTATCGGCCCACATTGCCGAGCGTCTGCGTGACACCAATCGCCAGCTCAAGCTGTACGCCCGCCTGGCCACTGCCATGCGCGAAGAACTGGCGCAGGGCAGCACGCCAAACGCCGTGCGCAAGGCTGAATGACGTCGACCCATGGCGGCCCCAGCCGCGTGGCATGACCTGAACACGGGACAATAGGCCCTTCGGCCCAATCTGTCTCCATTAAGTACTGCTCGAAATTTCGCCGAAAGCGGTCTAGCGTTTTCCCACCAGGTTCCCCGTTTTGTCTCACCATCAGATTCTTCGCGAAGTTTTCGGCTACGAACAGTTCCGCGGCCCGCAGCAGGCCATTGTGGAGAACATGGTCAGCGGTCAGGATGCCCTGGTGCTGATGCCCACCGGTGGTGGCAAAAGCCTGTGTTACCAGATTCCCGCCATTGCCCGCCACCAGGCCGGCCAGGGCGTCACGATTGTGGTTTCCCCCCTGATTGCGCTGATGCACGACCAGGTCGGCGCTTTGCACGAAGCCGGGGTCAGCGCAGCGTTTCTTAACTCGACCCTGAGCAGCGATGAGTCGTATCAAGTGGAACAGCGGCTGCTCAAGGGCGACATCACGCTTCTGTACGCCGCGCCCGAGCGCCTGACCACCCCGCGCTTTCTGGCGCAATTGGATTCGCTATTTGAGCGCGGCCAACTCAGCATGTTCGCCATTGATGAGGCGCATTGCGTTAGCCAGTGGGGACACGACTTCCGCCCGGAGTACCGCGCGCTGACTGTGTTGCACGAGCGTTTTCCAGGCGTGCCGCGCATGGCGCTCACCGCCACCGCCGATGCGCTTACGCGCGACGACATTCTGGAGCGCCTGCAACTGGAGCAGGCCAAGGCCTTTGTCAGCAGCTTTGACCGCCCCAACATCCGCTACACCATTGTGGAAAAGCGCGACAGCACCCTGCAACTCCTGCGCTTTATCGAGCGCGAGCACGCCGGCGAGGCCGGCATCGTCTACTGCCAGTCGCGCCGCAAGGTGGAAGACATGGCGCAAACGCTGGTGGACGCCGGTATTCAGGCGCTGCCTTACCACGCGGGTCTGGACAACAAGGTGCGCCAGCAAAACCAGGACCGCTTTCTCCGCGAGGAAGGTATGGTCATGGTGGCGACCATTGCCTTTGGCATGGGCATTGACAAACCCGACGTGCGTTTTGTCGCCCACCTTGATATGCCGAAGAACATCGAGGGCTACTACCAGGAAACCGGTCGCGCCGGGCGCGATGGCTTACCGGCCGACGCCTGGATGGCCTATGGCCTGCAGGATGTGGTGAACCAGCGCCGCATGATCGACGAAAGCCCAGCCGGCGAGGAATTCAAGCAGGCCCTGCGCGGCAAGCTCGACGCCTTGTTGGCGCTGGCCGAGGCCACCGATTGCCGACGGGTTCGCCTCTTGGGCTATTTTGGTGAGGCCAGCCAGCCCTGCGGCAACTGCGACAACTGCCTGGAAGCACCCGCCGTCTGGGACGGCACCGACGCTGCCCGCAAGCTGCTCAGCACGATTTACCGCATTCAGCAGATGAGCGGCGTCAGCTTCGGCTCCGGTCATGTGATGGACATCGTGCGGGGCAAAACGACGGAAAAGACGACGCAATACGGCCACCAGACATTGAGCACGTTCGGCGTGGGCGCGGATTTCAGCGAGTTGCAATTGCGGGGAGTTTTGCGGCAGTTGATCGCCATGGGCGCGCTGCAAGTCGATGCGCAGGCCTTCAATACACTGCAACTGACGGCCGCTTCGCGGGCGGTGCTGCGCGGAGAAGTGCCGGTGCTGCTGCGGGAAGCGGCGGCTGAAAGTAGCCGCAAGCCCAAACGCAGTGCGCGGCTGGGGGCTGTGGTGAAGGCACCGATTTCGCTGGACAGTGACGGATTGCTGCGCTACTCAGCGCTCAAGGCCTGGCGCGCCGAGGTGGCACGCCAACACAATTTACCGGCTTACGTGATCTTTCACGACGCCACGCTGGCAGCAATTGCCCAACGCGCCCCGCAATCACTGGATGACTTGCAAGGCATCAGCGGGATCGGCGTAAAGAAACTCGAAGCGTACGCGGAAGAAGTGTTGCGGGTGGTGACCCTGGCCTGAGGTCACCCCGCTCGATGTCGCCTGTGGCCGCTTAGTGGCGGCTAAAGCTGCTTTCGTAAGCCATGGCGGCGCCGGTCATGGTGTTTTGCAAACGCGCAATGGCGCGTTGGTGGCGTTCACATGCAGTGGCTTTGCTGGCCTGTTGCCGGTGGTGTTGGATGAGTGCGTGGAGTTTGGAGCGGCAAGTGTCGAGCGCACCGGCGAAGTTCAGCGCAATGTAGGCGGAGTAGTCGTTATGGGTCTGACGGTATTCATCAGACCAATAATTGAACAACTGCCATTTGTAGGTACCCTTTTCAGGAACCTGAATCGAATCTCTGTGCATATAAACCGTGCAAATCTAAGAACATGGATGCGTGTCACATGTTTCTTGCATCCCCCTGGGTGTATTTACGCACCACCCTCAGTTTTGGTTGACACGGTCTGTTTCTCCAGACTGGCACGCCCCCACAAAAGAATGGCGCATAAAGTTATGCAAGTTTTGCATTGTTTTTGCGTGTAATTGCTTGGTAACTTGGGTACCGATTCATAAAATCGAAGGCTCGGCTGAAAAAGCCACCCTAGAAATGCAAGCGTCCAGTCGCCTTTTCAAAGAGCTTGAATGGTCTTCTTTGAAAAGTCGATTTTTAAACTTAGGAGCTTTCCCATGAACTCACCCGTAATGCAAGGACTCACGCTGGACGCCCCCAGCTACGTCAAGAATGCACGCCTCATTGCCTGGGTCGCCGAAATGGCCGCCTTGTGCAAGCCCCAATCTGTCTACTGGTGCGACGGCTCTGAAGAAGAGTACCAGCGCCTGTGCCAGCAACTGGTGGACGCCGGCACCTTCAAAAAGCTCAACCCCGCCAAGCGCCCCAACAGTTTCCTGGCCTGCTCCGACCCGAGCGATGTGGCCCGCGTGGAAGACCGCACCTACATCTGCAGCGAAAAGAAGGAAAACGCTGGCCCCACCAACAACTGGATGGCTCCCGCTGACATGCGCGCTTTGCTGCAAACCGGCAAGGATGGCCAAAAGGCCTTGTTTGATGGCTGCATGAAGGGCCGCACCATGTATGTGGTGCCGTTCTCCATGGGCCCGCTGGGCTCGCACATTGCCCACATCGGCATTGAACTCTCCGACAGCCCCTATGTGGCCGTGAACCAGCGCATCATGACCCGCATGGGCAAGGCCGTTTACGACGTGCTGGGCGTGGACGGCGCCTTTGTGCCTTGCGTGCACACCGTGGGCGCACCGCTGGAAGCCGGCCAGGCCGACGTGAAGTGGCCTTGCAGCAAGACCAAATACATCGTGCACTACCCCGAAACCCGCGAAATCTGGTCGTACGGCTCCGGTTACGGCGGCAACGCGCTGCTGGGCAAGAAGTG
>CAKZJN010000556.1 GCA_936943465.1 uncultured Rhodoferax sp. | reverse complement strand
TACGCCATGGACGGCTATGTGGTCATGGCGCCCGATGTGTTCTGGCGCCAGCAGCCCCGCGTGGACCTGGGCTATGACGAGGAGGGCAGCAAGCTGGCACGCCACTACATGACGAATCTGGACGCGCCCAACACCTTGCTCGACTTGCAGGCGACCGCCAACGCGCTGCGTGCCCGCCCGGAGGTGAGCGGCAAGGTGGGAGTCGTGGGCTACTGCATGGGTGGCCGCCTGGCCTTTGCGCTGGCCGCCACGGGCACGATTGACGCTGCCGTCTGCTACTACGGCGGCCGTATTCAGGACAACCTGGATGTCGCGCCCGCAATCACCGGCCCCATCCTGTTTCACTACGCCGAACTGGATGCGCACATTCCCATGGGCGCGGTCGACTCCGTCAAAGCGGCCTTTGCCGGTCGTAGCAACGCCCAGTTCCATGTGTATCCGGGCGCCGACCACGGCTTTAACTGCTGGGGCCGGCCCATGTACCAGCAGCGCAGCGCCGCACTGGCGCGGGGCCGCACGCTGCAGTGGCTGGCCGAGAACATGGGCTGATGTGGGGCAGGGCTTTCGCACCGACTTGCCGCGCTGGCAACACCTGGTAAGTGCCGATTGGCTGGCGGCCTTGTTGGCAGGGCAAGGGGTGCTGGCGCAGCCAGCGCCCGGTTGGCAAATCATTGAGGTCGGCTGCGACGACCTGGAGGCCCACGCGGCCGGCCACATTCCCGGAGCTCGCTACCTGGACACGCAGCAACTGGAGCAGTTGCCGTGCTGGACACAGGTGCCCGACGCTGCGTTGCGCGACCTGCTGGAGCGCCGGGGCATAGGCCCGGATTCCTGCGTCATTCTGGTCGGCCGCAAACCGCTGGCCGCGGCCCGTGCGGCGCATCTGCTGCTGGTTGCCGGAGTCAAGGATGTGCGCCTGCTCGACGCGGGCTTGGCGGCGTGGTGTGACGCTGGCTTTTCCTTGCGGCAGGAAGTCGAAACGACTTCAATCGCCCACCGCCCATGGCAAGGCCCGTTTCCAGCGCAGCCCTCCTATCGAGTGGACTGCGCGCAGGTGCGCTCCATGCTGGCAAGGCCTGATTGCACCGTGGTCAGCATCCGCACCCGAGCCGAGTTTTGGGGTGAAACCTCGGGCTACGACTACATTGCCGCGCGTGGCGAAATCGCCGGAGCGGTGTGGGGCCAGGCCGGGAGCGATGGCGATGCCCACAGCATGTCCCGCTACCAAACGGCGGATGGCCACATGCGCCCGGCCGCTGAGATTGAACGGCTTTGGATGGAGGCCGGACTGCGCCCGAGTCAGCACCTCGTTTTTTACTGTGGCACCGGCTGGCGCGCGTCGATGGCTTTTTTCTATGCCTGGCTGATGGGCTGGGAGCGCATCAGCGTGCTGGATGGCGGCTGGATGGCGTGGAGCAGCGACCCGACCAACCCGGTCATCTGCCGTTCGACTGCTTCGCCATCACCTGCTCGGCCGCAATCAGGTCCAGTGCGGCAAAACCTACCGATTTAAAGACCGTGATGGCAGCGTCATCCGGGCGCCAGGCGCGTTGTGTTTGGGCTACCAATTCAGACAATTCCGCCACGATGTCAGAGGCCTGAATCAATCCCTGCTGCAGCGCCTGCAGCACCTCGCCCCCCTTTTGCAGCACGGCTTCGCGGTGGTCGGCAAACAGGTGGCAACGGGCTATCAAAGTAGGTTCCGCCTCGGCCATGACCGGGGTAAAGGCGCCGACCAGTCCCAGATGCGTGCCGGGCCGCACCCATTCACTGCGAATAAAGGGCTCGGTGGCGGTGCTGGCGGCAGCCACCACATCGGCGCTGGCCAGCACCGTTTGCAAATCGGCCACGGCCTCGGCCTGAATGCCCAGCGCTGCCAACTCGGC
>CAKZJN010000555.1 GCA_936943465.1 uncultured Rhodoferax sp. | reverse complement strand
CCACTTCGCGGCGCACCGGCAGGTCGGAGCCGGTTACGCACAGCGCCCGTGTGGTCGGAATGCCCAGCGCATGCATCGCTTCGCTGCACAAAAACTCACGGATGCTGCTGCGCAACACCGCCCGGCCATCGCCCATGCGGGAAAAGGGCGTCAACCCGGCGCCTTTGAGTTGCCATTCCTGTCCGTTTGCCTCTCCCAGCAAAATAGCCCGGCCATCACCGAGTTGCCCGGCCCACACGCCAAACTGGTGGCCGCTGTACACGCTGGCCAGCGGCTGGCTGCCTTCCAGCAGCGCATTGCCAGACAGAGCCTGCAACCAGCCTTCGTCTTGCAAGGCCCCGGGCGCAAGGCCCAACTCGGACGCTAAACCTTGGTTACACCCCACCCAATAGGGCGCCGGCACCGGGGTCGGCTGCAACGGCACATAAAAGTCTTCGCCCAGGCCGGCGAAGCTGTGTTGCCATTTCAGGCCCGAACTGGAAACGGTTGGAAGAGGGGGGAATTGCATCTAGGGATTCTCCCTTAGAGCCCAATTTCCGCAGCTTTCTGGGGGCTTGGCGAGAGTACTATCCGCCTACAAAAACAGGAGACAACACCATGCTTGGATTGATGCAAAGTCAGCAACTGCTTATCTCATCCCTGATCGATTTCGCCGAGCGCCACCACGGCGAGGCGGAAGTGATCTCCAGGCGGGTGGAGGGCGATATACACCGCTCCAATTACAAGCAGGTAGCGCAGCGCTCGCGCCAGGTGGCCCACGCGCTGGATCGCTGGGACCTGGGCTTTGGTGACCGTGTGGCAACCCTGGCCTGGAACGGCTACCGGCACCTGGAACTGTATTTCGGCGTCAGCGGCTCCGGTCGCGTGATTCACACCCTCAACCCGCGCCTACACCCGGACCAGATCGTCTGGATCATCAACCATGCCGAAGACCAGGTGCTGTGCTTTGACATGACGTTCTTGCCCATCGTTCAGGCCGTGCACAGCCGCTGCCCGACCGTCAAGCATTACGTGGCCCTGTGCGACGAAGCCAAACTGCCCACCGACAGTGGCGTGCCCGGCTTGGTGAGCTACGAAGCCTGGGTGGGGCGGGAGTCCACCGAATACGACTGGCCCGAGTTTGACGAAAACTGCGCTTCCAGCCTCTGCTACACCAGCGGTACCACGGGCAACCCCAAGGGCGCGCTGTACAGCCACCGCTCCACGGTGCTGCATGCGATGGCCGGCGCGTTTCCGGATGGGCTCAATGTGAGTGCGCGCGACGCCATCCTGCCGGTGGTGCCCATGTTCCACGTCAACGCCTGGGGCCTGCCGTACAACGCGGCCATGATCGGCGCCAAGATGGTGTTTCCCGGCCCGGCCATGGACGGCAAGTCCATCTACGAGCTGATTGAGTCCGAAAAGGTGAACTTTGCAGCCGGCGTGCCCACCGTCTGGCAGATGCTGCTGTCCCATATGCAGGCCAACAACCTGCGTTTTTCCACTCTGCAGCGCACCGTGATTGGCGGCTCAGCCTGCCCGCCGGCCATGATCACGACGTTTAGCGACGTGTATGGCGTGGAGGTGATTCACGCCTGGGGCATGACCGAAATGTCGCCGCTGGGCACCGTCTGCACCCTGAAAAACAAGCACCTGGAGCTGTCTTCTGAGGACAAACTCAAGGTGCGCATCAAGCAGGGCCGGGGCATTTTCGGTGTGGATTTCAAGATTGTGGATGGCGAGGGCCAGGAGTTGCCCTGGGACGGCAAGGCCTTTGGCGACCTGCTGGTCAAGGGCCCGTGGGTGGTGAGCGACTATTTCAAGGCAGAAGGACCGTCGCCACTGGTGGACGGCTGGTTCCCCACCGGCGACGTGGCCACCATCGATGCCGACGGCTACATGCAGATCACCGACCGCAGCAAGGACGTGATCAAGTCGGGTGGCGAATGGATCAGTTCCATCGATGTGGAAAACATCGCCATGTCGCATCCAGCGGTGGCGATGGCCGCCTGCATCGGCATCAAGCACCCCAAGTGGGACGAGCGCCCGGTGATCGCCGTGATGAAAAAGCAGGGCGTGGATGTGAGCCGCGAAGAACTGTTGGCCTACTACGAGGGCCGCACCGCCAAATGGCAGATTCCCGACGACGTGATTTTTGTCGATGCGATTCCGCTGGGCGGAACCGGCAAAATGCAGAAAAGCAAGTTGCGTGAAATGCTCAGCGACTACCGCCTGCCCAATACCTGAACCCACCAAAGGAGCAACCCGGCTGCATGGAGTTTTTCTTGATTGCGACGCTGAATGGCGTCAGTTACGGGTTGCTGCTGTTTCTCCTGAGTGCGGGCCTCACGCTGATTTTCAGCATGATGGGCGTGCTCCACTTTGCCCACGCCAGTTTCTACATGCTGGGCGCTTACGTTGGTTATTCGTTGAGCCAAAGTCTTGGTTTCTGGCCCGCGCTGCTGCTGGCCCCACTCCTGGTGGGGGCGCTCGGGGCGCTGTTTGAGCGGGCCGTGTTGCGCCGGGTGCATCCGCTGGGCCATGTGCCCGAAATGCTGGTGACCTTTGGCCTGTCGTATGTGCTGCTGGAAGTGGTGCAACTGATTTGGGGTCGCAGCGCCGTGGCCTTCACGGTGCCGCCCGCGCTGCAGGGGCCGGCCTTCACGCTGATTGACCATGCCACTCTAGGACTCCAAGCGGTCTGGGGAGCGGCTCCCGCCGATGCCTGCCAAGCCAGTGAAGTCGTGCGCGTGGTCTGCACTCCGTTTCCGGCCAGTCGGGCCTTCATGATGGTGGTGTCGCTTGCCATGCTGGGCCTGCTGTGGGCCTTGCTCAAGCGCAGCCGCATCGGGCTGGTGATACAGGCGGCCATCACCCATCCGCGCGCGGTTGAAGCGCTGGGCCACAACGTGCCGCGCATTTTTATGCTGGTGTTTGGCATCGGCTCGGCGCTGGCCGGGTTGGCTGGAGTAATCGGTGGCAGCACCTACCTGACCGACCCGGCGATGGCTGCCACCATGGGCCCGATTGTGTTTGTGGTGCTGGTGGTCGGCGGCGTGGGTTCGTTGTCCGGGGCCTTCGTGGCCTCGCTGCTGATTGGCCTGCTGCAAACCTACGCGGTCTCGTGGAATGTGCCTCTGCCTGCGTTCGGTCTGGGCAGCCGCATGACGCTGGCCCAATGGGCGCCGGTGCTGCCTTACGTGCTGATGCTGGCGATGCTGATGTTGCGACCCACCGGGCTGTTGGGGCGGCGCGGGGAAGGCCTATGAAGCCGGTGCTGCACAAGGGCCTTTGGGCGGGCTTTGCGCTGCTACTGGTGTTGGCACCCTGGTTGCATGACGGGGGTTTTTGGCTCTCTTTGTTGTCGCAGATGGGCATTGCCGTGATTGCCTGCCTGTCTTTCAACATCCTGCTGGGGCAGGGCGGCATGCTGAGTTTTGGCCACGCGGTGTATAGCGGCTTGGGTGCCTATGCGGCGATGTACGCGCTGAACCACTGGTGCTCCGGTACACCGGGCTTGCCGGTAACGCTGGTTCCGCTGGTGGGCGGGTTGGCCGGCATGGGCTGCGCCACGCTGCTGGGCTGGCTCAGCACACGCAGCGCCGGCACTGCCTTTGCCATGATCACGCTGGCCATCGGCGAACTGGTTTTCGCTGTGGCCTTGATGCTGCCGGAGCTATCCGGCGGTGAGGCGGGTTTGTCGGGCAACCGGGTGGTGGGCGCTGCCCCCTGGGGCATGACGTTTGGCCCCGCCATTCAGGTGTACTACCTGATTGCGGCTTACACGCTGGTATGTGCCGCACTCATGGTCGCGTTGACCGCCACGCCGCTGGGCCGCCTGCTCAACGCGGTGCGCGACAACCCGCAGCGCGTGGCTTTTGTGGGCTACGACCCGCGCTGGATTCGCACGCTGGCGCTGGTGATTTCCGGTTTTTTTGCCGGCGTAGCCGGTGGTCTGGCCACCTTGAACTTTGAAATCGTCAACGCCGAGGCGTTGGGCGCAGCGCGCTCCGGTGCCTATTTGTTGTTCACCTTTTTGGGCGGCACGGCCACCATGTTCGGGCCCGTGCTGGGCGGCGTGCTGATGGTGCTGGCCACGGTGCTTTTAAGTGCCTGGACGCAGGCCTGGCTTTTGTACCTGGGCCTGCTGTTCATGGTGATGGTGATCTGGGCTCCGGACGGGCTGGCCGGGTTGCTGCAAGCGCATGGACGAGCCTTGCGTCAGAGTAACTGGCGGCGCTGGTTGCCTTTGTATATGGGGCTGTGGCTCAGCGGCATGGTGGTGCTGTGTGGAGCCGGAGCGCTGGTGGAAATGACCTATCACCTGCAACTGCAGGCGGTGCAAGGCTCCGCTGTGCGCTACCTGGGTCAGACACTGGATGTAACGCAGACCTCAAGCTGGCTGATGGGCGTTGGAATGCTGTTGGCCGGCTTGCTGCCTTTTCTTGCGCTACGTAAGCGTTTTGCCTTGGCGCACCCGGGAGCAGCGGCATGAGCAAGGCGATGGCGCTGGAACTGCGTGATGTGCACAAGCGCTTTGGCCGTACCGAGGTGATTCGTGGCGTCAGTCTGTCGGTGCTGGCGGGCGAGCGGGTGGCCTTGATCGGACCCAACGGTGCAGGCAAATCGACCCTGTTTAACCTGATGAGCGGCAGCCTGAGCCCGGACCAGGGCGATGTGCTGCTGCAGGGGCGCAGCATTGCCGGGCGCAAGCCGCATGAGATCAACCGCATGGGCCTGGCCCGCAGTTTTCAGATCAGCAATGTGTTTCCGCGCCTCAGCGTGCGCGACAACCTGCGCTGCAGTGCGCTGTGGAGTCTGGGCACCGGTTACGCGCTGTTTCGCTGGCTGCACCGCTGCACCGAGGCCAACCAGCGCGCCGACCTGCTGATGGAGCAACTGGGCTTAAGCGCGCAGGCCGGGGTGCCGGCGCAACAGCTTAGTTACCCTGAACAACGTGCGCTGGAACTCGGCATGACGGTGGCGGGCAATGCCCCGGTCATCCTGCTGGACGAGCCCACCGCCGGCATGAGCCAGAGTGAAACGGTGCGTTTTACCGCCCTGATTCGCAGCCTGACCGAAGGCAAAACCCTGGTCACGGTGGAGCACGACATGGGCGTGGTGTTTGATCTGGCCGACCGCATTGCGGTGCTGGTGCAGGGGCAGGTGCTGGCGTTTGACACGCCCGACGCCATTCGCGCCAACCCGCTGGTGCAGCAGGCCTACCTTGGCAATATGCTGCCTTCCACGACAGAAGGCGGGCGCTAGGCATGCTGCAAGTCACCGCGCTGGAAGCCTTTTACGACAAGAGCCAGGTGCTGTTTGGCCTGGATTTTTCGGCTGCCCCCGGCGAAATTCTGGCGGTTCTGGGGCGCAACGGCTCGGGCCGCTCTACGCTGGCCAAGGCTCTGATGGGGTTGGTGCAGACCCGTGGTGTCGTCCAGTGGAAAGGCCACGCGCTGCACAAGCTGCAGCCGTTTGAGCGGGCCCATACCGGGCTGGGCTATGTGGCCGAAAGCCGCGATGTATTTCCGAGCCTGACGGTGCATCAGAACCTGTTGCTTGGCCAAAAGCGGCGTACCTCTCCGGGCCGCTGGCCGCTGGACACCCTGTACGAAATGTTTCCGCAACTCCAGGCGCGGCAACACACGCCAGCCGGTGTGCTGTCTGGCGGCGAGCAGCAGATGCTGGCCCTGTGCCGCACGTTGGCCGGCGACCCCGATCTGTTACTGGTGGATGAGCCCACCGAAGGGCTGGCGCCCATGCTGGTTGAGCAGGTGGCGGCTTGCCTGCGCACGCTGCGCGCGCAGGGTTGCACGGTGATCCTGATGGAGCAAAAACTGACGCTGGCGCTGGATTTGGCGGATCGCTGTCTGGTGCTGGGCCACGGCCGGGTGGTGTTGGACGGCACGCCGGCCGCCCTGCAAGCCAATGCAGCGGTGCGCCGCGAATGGCTCGAAGTCTGACCCGGTCGCACCCGTGACAACCCTGAGCAGCGTTGTCACGATTGGCTTTTAGAATCAAAAGTGAACGACCGTTCTATTTTTAGAAAGCTCCGCATGACAGCCCACTACCAAGTTCACGGCGCTATAGCCGTCATCACCTTAGACAACCCACCCGTCAACGGCCTCGGTCTGGACACCCGGCTGGGCATCGCCAGCGGTATGGCGCAGGCGCAGGCCGACGCTGCGGTACAGGCCATCGTGATCACCGGCGCAGGCAAGGCCTTTTCGGGCGGAGCCGACATCAAGGAATTCAACAGTCCCAAGGCCCTGCAGGAGCCCAACCTGCTGAGCGTCATTGCCTTGCTGGAGGCCTCAGCCAAGCCGGTGGTGGCCGCCATTCACACCGTGGCCATGGGCGGTGGGCTGGAACTCGCGCTGGGTTGCCACTACCGCATTGCTGCCCCCGGCACCAGCATTGCCCTGCCGGAAGTGAAGATCGGCCTGATTCCGGGTGCTGGTGGCACGCAACGTCTGCCGCGCGCCTTGGGCGTGGAGCCGGCGCTCAATATGATTGTGAGCGGTGAGGTGGTCAAGGC
>CAKZJN010000554.1 GCA_936943465.1 uncultured Rhodoferax sp. | reverse complement strand
TGCTGGGTGCCGAAGTGAACCTCGATGAACGCTGGACCTTGGACTCCACCACCCAATACAACCCGCTGACCGATCAATCGGTGCGGTCTACGGTGAGCGCGCGCTACCACCCGGGCAATTACCGGGTGATCAATGCCGCCTACCGCTTCCAGCGCGGCGTGAGCGAACAGGTTGATGCAAGCTGGCAATGGCCGCTCAATGACCTGTGGGGCGAGCCCGGTCGGGAGTTGGGTGCCGGGCGTGGTCAGGGACCGGACCGCTACTACGCGCTGGGTCGTCTGAACTACAGCATGGACCAAAGCAAGCTGATCGATACCCTGTTGGGCGTCGAGTACGATGCGGGCTGCTGGCTGGCGCGTGTGGTCTATTCGCGCACGCAAACCAGTACGTCGAGTGCGGTGGAACGCTGGATTTTCCAGTTGGAATTTGTGGGTTTCACCCGTGTGGGAACAGCCGACCCGCGGGCGACCTTGACACAGAATATCTCGCGTTATCAGAATTTGCGCGACAGCGGCACGACCCGCTCCAGTCGCTTTAGCAACTATGAATAAAACTTTATGAAATCCCGTTTGTGCGTTCTGGCTTTGGCCACCTGGGTTCTGGTCTCTCCGGCATTGGTCCAGGCGCAAAAGTCGCAAGCGGCCGACTACGTGGTGGCGGTGGTTAATTCAGAGCCCATCACGTACAGCGAACTGCGCGGCGCCATGGTTCGCGTGACTGGGCAAATGAAGGCGCAGGGCCAAACCCCGCCGCCAGCCGACGAACTGCAACCCGGTGTGTTGGAGCGCCTGATCAGTGACCGGGCACAGTTGCAACTGGCAGCTGAAACAGGCATCCGTATTGATGATGCAGCCATCGACCAGGCCGAGCAGAACCTGGCCCGCCAGAACAAGGTGGATGTCGAAACCTTTCGCAAGCGTATGGAGAAAGACGGTCTGTCTGCTACAGCGCTGCGTTCGCAATTGCGAGAGCAACTTACGCTGACGCGCCTGCGCGAGCGTGAAGTGGAGTCCCGCGTACGCATCAGCGACCAGGATGTGGACCGTGCTGTGGCCGAGCGCTTGGCCGCCAATGCCGACCCCATGGCGCAGGAAATCAACCTCGCGCAGTTGCTCATTTCCGTGCCGGAGCGTGCCGATGCCACCCTGATTTCCCAATTGCAGGCCCAGGCCCAGGCGCTGTTGAACCGCGTGCGCGGCGGTGAAGACTTTGCCGCCTTGGTGAAGCAGCATTCGGATGCTGACCGGACCAAGGACGGTCAGTTGGGTTTGCGGCGCGCTGACCGGTATCCGCCGTCCTTCGTGCAGGCCACGCAAAGCGTGGCGGTGGGCGCGGTGTCGGACTTGGTGCGTTCGGGCGCCGGCTTTCACATCCTCAAGGTGGTCGAGCGGCGAGCGCCTTCCGTCTTGACCAAGTCGGTGCAGCAAATCCGCGCCCGCCATATTTTGTTGCGTACCGGTCCTGATTTGTCAGCCTTTGCGGCGTCGACCCGACTGGCCGAAGTACGCCAGCGCATCCTGTCGGGCAAAACCGACTTTGCCACCGCAGCCCGTGAAATTTCGCAAGACGGCGCTGCACCCCAGGGCGGTGATCTGGGGTGGGTGGTGCCGGGTAGTTTTGTGCCCGAGTTCGAAGAGGTCATGAACCAGTTGGCCCAGGGCGAGATTAGCCAGCCGACTGTGTCGCGGTTTGGCGTGCACCTGATTCAGGTGTCCGACCAGCGCCGCGTGGACCTCAATCCGCGTGAGGTGCGCGAGTGGGTGCGCGGTCAGTTGCGCGAGGCCAAACTGGAAGAAGCCTATACCGCCTGGGCCCGCGACGTGCGCGAGCGTGCTTATGTGGAATTGCGTGAGGCACCGCAGTAAGGCATGAAACACATTGCGCGCAAGCGGTTTGGCCAGCACTTTCTGTCGGATGGCGGAATCATTGATGCGATCGTGCGGGCGATTGCCCCCCAGCCGGGGCAGCGCATGGTCGAAATCGGCCCGGGTCTGGCCGCCCTGACCCAGCCATTGGTGGAGCGACTGGGCCACCTGACCGTGATTGAACTCGACCGTGACCTGGCGCAGCGCTTGCGCAGCCACGGGCAACTTACCGTGATCGAATCTGACGTGCTGCGGGTGGACTTCAGCCGTATCGAGGCCGTGCCGTCCCAGGCGCCTGGCAAATGGCGGGTGGTGGGCAATTTGCCTTACAACATTTCCACCCCCATCCTGTTTCACCTGCTGGACCATGTCGACCATATTGAAGACCAGCATTTCATGCTGCAAAAAGAGGTGATCGATCGCATGGTGGCCGAGCCCAGCACGGCCGCCTACGGACGCTTGAGCGTCATGCTGCAATGGCGCTACGCCATGGAAGACGTCCTGTTTGTTCCCCCGGAAAGTTTCGATCCGCCACCGCGGGTGGACAGTGCGGTGGTGCGCATGGTGCCCCGACCTCAACCTGCGGAACTGGATGTCCGGCTATTGGAAGAACTGGTGCAGGTCGCCTTTAGTCAGCGGCGCAAATTGCTACGCCACACCCTGGGCCGGTGGCTGGAAGCGCGGGGGTTTGCGGGCGAATTCGACGTCCAGCGCCGGGCCGAAGAAGTACCGGTGGATCAATATACGGCGCTAGCCCAGCAAGTTCGATAAATCCACAACCCGCTGTTTTATGATGGCGCTTGCAGTGTTTCTGCCTCGAATATTAACGTTGGAAAGGAGTCCTCATGAAAAGATGGGTTCATGCATTGGCGGCTGCTATTGCTAGCGTTTCTCTGGGGCTCCTGTCGGCAGTGGCACACGCACAGCAGACCAGCTACAACTTCTCTCCGGTTAACCAGTACGACATCAACCTCACGGCTGCGTACTGGAATCCCATCATTGCCTACGTCTCCGAGAAGAGCGGCATCAAGCTCAACCTGAAGATTGGCCGGACCTCGGCCGACACCACCAGCTATGTGCTGGCCAAGGAAGTCGAGTTTGTCTTTAGCAACCACCTGTTCAGCCCCGAGCGCGAACAACTGGGCTGGAAGGTTTTCGGGCGCCGCACCACCCCCCCCGTAAACGGCCAGATTGTGGTGCCAGCCGATTCACCGATCACCAGCATTGCGCAACTCAAGGGGCAGGAAGTGGCGTTTGCCGGCCCCGAGGCCTTCTACATTTACAAGGTGCCTTATGCGCACCTGCTGTCCAAGGGGATTGACGTGAAGGTGGTGTTCGCCGGAAACCAGAACGCTGCCTTGGCCCAACTGTTTTCCGGCAAGGTGGTTGCCAGCGGAGGCAACTCGCTTTTGCTCGACGAATACTCCCGCCGGGAAGGCAAAAAGTTCCGGGTACTGTGGAGTTCCGACCCCTTTACCGACTTGGCGTTAATGGTGTCCGGCAAAGTGCCCGAAGCCGATGCCCGCAAAGTGGCTTCGGCGTTTATCGATATGAACAAAGATGCCCGGGGCCGTGAAATTCTTCACCAGGTCGCCAAAGAGGTCGGCATGCCCGCAGATGCCCACTTCATCCCTGCCACGGCGGCAGACTACGTGTCCTATAAACGCTTCTACCAGAGCGCACCGGTGTCCCTGCACTAACGCAGTTGGCAGGCATGTCCGTTTTGCAGCGCTTGCTACCCCAGTCCCTGGTGGGACGGGTGTTTTCGCTGTACGTCACATCGCTCATTCTGTTCACGGGCGTTGGCCTCGCCGTTTTTTACCGCTTCCAGTTCATTCAGCATATCGAGGACGAACTGCAGTCGGGTGAGACCATGATGAGCGTGGCGGCGCAAACCATCCGTGACAGCGCCGTCATTGGTGACTACGACACGATTGCCAAGACACTCGACCGGACGATCGCACGCTCCAGTTTTTCCAAGGCCCAGTTCATTGATACCAATGGCGGCGTGATTACCTCGAACCACTCCGTCGCACCGGCCCTGATTCCGCCCGACTGGTTGCTAAAGAAGGTGGAGGAACGGCTGTACGACCTCAACCTCAACATCAATGTGGGGGGTAAAGACTATGGCGTCTTTCGTCTGAGTTTTGCGCCGGAAGAGGTTGCCGGCGACCTCTGGCGCATTGCGGTGTTTACCTTGCTGGCGACCTTGGCCGCCTTGTTTGCCGGCGTCGTGTTGATCCGAATTCCACTGCGCCGATGGCTGGGTAACTTTGACCGGGTGCGTGCCCGAGAAGGCGAAATTCTGGCGGGTAGCATCGACATCAACGCCCTGCTGGACTCCGACGCTCCGGTGGAAATACGGCATACGTTTGACATCATCAGCCGTGCGGCGGGCAGCCTGTCGGCGCAGCGGGAAGAAGCGGCGGTCACTTTGAATGCTATTTCCGATGGCGTGCTGCGGACCGATGCGGACTTTAGGTTGGTGTACGTCAATCCGGCTGCAGAGCAATTGCTGGGCATTCCCGCAGCGACACTCAGCGGGCAGGACGCCACGGCCCTGCTGCCCAGTGCTTTCGGTGATTTGAAAGAGTCGATCGACTGGAAGATCCGCAGGCTGGAGGTGACCGGCTCTAGCGGGCAAAAAGTCATACTCGACACCACGCTGTCCACGGTATTTGCGGCCTCGAATGCGGTCGTGGGCCATGTGCTGACGTTTCGCGATGTGACGCGTCAGCATGCACTGGATCAGCGGCTGCGCAATGAGCTGCAAATGCGGCAACGTGCGCTGGATTCGTTGCGCCGCGTACTCAGTGCACTGGAGATGGAGCCGGACTCTGGCAACACCCCCCTCGATGTGGATGACCTGGACGCGCTGATCAGCCGCGTGGTCAGCTTGATCAATGAGCGTGAACTGGGGCGCCGCGCCCTGAATAACCAAAAGTTCGCACTCGACCAGCACGCCATCGTCAGCATCACGGACCTGCAGGGCAACATTACCTATGCCAATGGCAAGTTCACTGAAATCAGTGGTTACTCGCGCAGTGAACTGATCGGCCAGAACCATCGCATCGTGAATTCGGGTTACCACCCCAGGGAATTGTTTGAGACGATGTGGAGCACGGTGTCCCACGGCAACGTATGGCGTGGGGAAATATGCAACCGCAGCAAGTCCGGCGGCTTGTACTGGGTGGACGCCACGATTGTTCCGCTGATGGGCGCAGACGGCCTCCCGGAACAGTACATTGCGATTCGTACCGACATCACGGTGCGCAAGGCCATGGAAGCGAAGTTGGCGGAACAACTCCGCTTTGTGGAGGTGTTGCTGGAGGCCACGCCCACGGCGATTTACCTGAAGGACCGCGAGGGTCGGTACCTTCGTTTCAACAAGGCGTTCGAAACCCTGTTTGGAATCCAGCGGGATGACTGGATCGGCAAGACGGTCTTTGAACTGGTGCCTGGCGATACGGCACACATGATGGATTCGAAAGACAAGGAACTGTTTTCCAGCACAGCGGTGCAGACGTACGAAGCCACGTTCCTCAATCGGATTACCGGGGAAACGCGCGAAGGTCTTTACTGGAAAGCGCCGCTCACCGATGCCAGTGGTGTCGTGACCGGTCTGGTCGGCACCATTCTGGATATCACCGAAAAGAACCACATTGAGCAGGCGTTGCGCGAAGCAAAACGCAGTGCCGAAGCGGCCAGTCAGGCCAAGAGCGACTTCCTGGCCAACATGAGCCACGAAATCCGAACCCCCATGAACGGGGTGATCGGTATGACGGATCTGGCGCTTGAGCACGAGATGGACCCGACACAGCGCGAGTACTTGCGTATCGTCAAGTCCTCCGCGCAATCGTTGATGGTGATCCTGAATGACGTACTGGACTTCTCCAAGATTGAGGCGGGCAAGCTCAACATTGAGTCCGTACCCTTCCCGCTGCTGGGCACCATCGAAGAAACCTTGAAAACCTTGCGGGGGCGCGCCAGCCAGAAGGGGCTGGTGCTGGAAAGTGCTTTGCAGCCCGGTTTGCCGGCGGATGTGAAGGGTGACCCGGTGCGCCTGCGC
The DNA here is from genome assembly GCA_936943465.1 of uncultured Rhodoferax sp. GTDB lineage: Bacteria > Pseudomonadota > Gammaproteobacteria > Burkholderiales > Burkholderiaceae_C > Allorhodoferax. Next base: position 20 of record CAKZJN010000554.1, on the reverse strand, counting down.
CAGATCCTGACCAATCTGTG
>CAKZJN010000553.1 GCA_936943465.1 uncultured Rhodoferax sp. | reverse complement strand
CCGCTGCTGGATGCGGATGGCAAGCTCACGCACCAGTTTCTGGTGGTCAGCAACATCAGCCCGGCCGACGCAAGCGCCGTCGTCGGAGGCAATGAGCGCGTGGTGCGCCCGCGTCTGGCCGATGCCAAATTCTTCTTTGACCAGGACCGCAAAAAGACGCTGGAGTCGCGCGTCGAAGGTCTGGGCAAGGTGGTTTATCACAACAAACTGGGCACCCAAGGCGAGCGCAGCGAGCGGGTGCGAGCGATTGCCCGAGGTATTGCAGCATTGCTGGGTCAGGCAGGCTATGCCGATGCCGCCGCACTGACTGCGCAGGCCGACACGGCGGCCCGTCTGTCCAAGACCGACCTGGTCACCGACATGGTGGGCGAGTTCCCCGAATTGCAAGGCATCATGGGCGGCTACTACGCACGCCACGATGGCTTGGGCGACGACATTTCCTTTGCCATCGAAGACCATTACAAGCCCCGCTTTGCCGGTGACGACCTGCCCCGCAACAACGCGGGTCTGGTGGTGGCTCTTGCAGACAAGCTGGAAACGCTGGTGGGTATGTTCGGCATTGGCAATCTGCCAACCGGCGACAAGGACCCCTTTGCATTGCGCCGCCACGCGCTGGGTGTCATCCGCATGCTGGTTGAAAAAGACCTGCCGCTGGAGGTGCCCACGCTGTTGCAAAGCGCGGTGCCGGCCTTTGGCGACCGCATTGTGGACGCCACGCCGGCCTTGGCGGACTTTATGTACGACCGGCTGGCGGGCTCCCTGCGCGAACAAGGCTATAGCGCGCAAGAGGTGGACGCGGTGCTGGCGCTTCGCCCACAGCGTCTGGGCGATGTCGCCAAGCGCCTGATGGCCGTGCGTGCTTTTGCCGCGTTGCCGGAAAGCGCCGCATTGGCCGCCGCCAACAAGCGCATCAGCAATATTCTGAAAAAGGCGGAAAGCGCCGATGCCCATGTCAGCCCGGTGCTGTTGGTGGAGCCTGCGGAAAAGAACTTACATGCTGCGATGAACGAGGTGTTGCCGTCTGCGCAGGCGCGATGGGAAGCCGGTGACTACACCGCCTCGTTGCAGGCGCTGGCCGGTTTGCGCACGCCGGTGGACGCGTTCTTTGAAGACGTGATGGTGAACGCGGAACAATTGGACTTGCGCCTCAACCGTCTGGGCTTGCTCAAGAGTTTGCACGTCGCCATGAACCGCGTGGCCGACCTTTCCAAGCTGGCTTCCTAAGCAGGGCATCCGACCATGAAAATCTGCATTCTCGACCGCGACGGAACCATCAACGAGGACAGTGCAGACTTTGTCAAAAGCCCGGCCGAGTGGCAGCCCCTGCCCGGCGCGCTGGAGGCCATCGCCCGCATCAACCATGCGGGCTGGCATGTGGTCATTGTGACCAACCAGTCCGGTCTGGGGCGGGGTCTGTTTGACATGAGCGCGCTCAACGCCATGCACGCCAAAATGCACGACATGCTGGCGGCAGTGGGCGGACGGGTCGACGCCATCTTTTACTGCCCGCACGCCCCCGAAGACAACTGCAATTGCCGCAAGCCAGCACCGGGTTTGTATGAGCAGATTGCCGACCGCTACGGCGTGGACTTAAACGGCATGCCCACCGTGGGCGACTCCATGCGCGATTTGGTGGCCGGCACTGCCGTGGGTTGCGTTCCGCACCTGGTGTTGACGGGCAAATCAGCTTCGTACCGTGGCCGGGAGTTGCCCGAAGGTTTCCCCAAGGGCACCATGGTTCACGAAGACCTGGGCGCCTTCGCCAACTACCTGGTGAATCTTTGACGCTGCCCATGCGGCGCCTGTCGGTCGTTTCCTTGCGCTAGCTTCCATCGTGCTACCCCTGCTGCGCTACACCCTGGATCTTTTTTCGACCGAGCCGGCTGCCCCGTTGCTTGCGGACGCAGGGGCTCAACCAGTGAGCTTGGAGGAACCACCCGCACCCCGCGCCGCCTTTGTGCCGGGTGAGCCTCTGCCGCAGGCCATCGCCCCGGCCCGATTCGCACACCCCAAAGCCAACCGCGAAGCGCGTATCCAGAACGCCGTGGTGGCCTATGCCTTTTTGCGCGCCAAGCGCCGCACCATTGGATTCATCGTGGGACCCGACGGCTTGGTCGTGCGCGCCCCCCGCTGGACACCGCTCTACGAAGTGGACGCCGCCCTGCAGGAAAAAGGCGCTTGGATTCTGCGCAAACTTCAAGAGTCGCGCGAACGCCAGAGTCGGTTGGTCAGTGCCCGCATTGAATGGCGCGATGGCGTCGAAATACCGTACAGGGGCCAAAGCCTGACCGTTCTGTTGGACCCGGCGCACGGATTCAGCGGTCGCGGTGCCCAACTGAAACCTGCTACGGACGACACGGGCCAACCGACGCTACATGTGGGTTTGCCCAAGGCCGCCACAGCCGACCAGATTCGCGATGCGGTGCAAGCCTGGTTAATGCGCCAGGCGCAGGCCTGTTTTCTGGAGCGGCTGGACCACTTTGCCCCCTTGCTGGGTGTGCAGTGGAAGAAGTTGCGCCTCAGCAGCGCCGGCACCCGCTGGGGCAGCGCCAGCGCCGATGGCTCCATCCGGCTGAACTGGCGGCTGATCCATTTCCGC
>CAKZJN010000552.1 GCA_936943465.1 uncultured Rhodoferax sp. | reverse complement strand
CTCGTGCCCAAGGAAAAGAACATCCTGGTGCACGAAGGCCAGGTGGTCAACAAGGGCGAGTCCGTGGTGGACGGTCCGGCCGATCCGCAAGACATCCTGCGTTTGCTGGGTTCCGAAGAACTGGCCCGCTACATCGTGGACGAAGTGCAGGACGTGTACCGCTTGCAAGGCGTGAAGATCAACGACAAGCACATTGAAGTGATTGTTCGCCAGATGCTGCGCCGCGTGGTGGTGGAAGCCGCTGGTGACTCCAACTACATCAACGGTGAACAGGTCGAGCGCTCCGAGATGCTCAACACCAACGACGCCCTGCGCGCCGCTGGCAAGATCCCCGCAACCTACACCAACCTGCTGCTGGGTATTACCAAGGCATCCTTGTCCACCGACAGCTTCATCAGCGCGGCTTCCTTCCAGGAAACCACCCGCGTGCTGACCGAAGCCGCCATCATGGGCAAGCGCGACGAGCTGCGTGGCCTGAAGGAAAACGTGATTGTGGGTCGCCTGATTCCTGCCGGAACCGGTTTGGCTTACCACGAAGCCCGCAAGGTGCGCGAGTCGATGGACGACGCCGAGCGCCGCGCCATTGCCGAAGCCGAAGCCGCCGAATTGGCTGGCTCCGGTGAGTCGGCAGAGGCCGCTGCAGACGAAGGGGTTGCCGGCGAATAATCGCAGGTAGCTACACTTTATGTAGCGCCCCAAGCATCCTTCACGGGGGCTTGGGGCGTTTTCATTGGGTCGTTTGAATCAAGTATGCTGGCTGTATGAGTGCGTCCGTATTGATTTGGTTGCTGATTGCCACCACGGTGTTTTGGTGCGTGGGGCTCTACAACCGGCTGATGCGCCTGCGCGCACGCGGGCTGGACGCACTCGGCTCGGTCGAGAAAAACTTGCGGACCTATATCAGCCTGATTGATGCACAGTTTCCGGTCGAAGAAGGTTCGTATGTGCCGCTCGAGTGGGCGCGCATGGTGGCTGCGGTGAAAGTGCTGGATGCGCAGGTGAAAACAGCGCGCAGTGCGCCCTTACAAGCCGCGCCCTTGCAGGCATTGGCGCAGACGGTGGACGCCATTGAGTCGGAATGGGTGCAACTGCGGGAGCAACCCGCCGACTTGGCTGGGCCCGCCATGCCGGAAGCCATGCAGAAACTCTGGGACGAGGCCGAGTCCAAGGTGCGCACGGCACGCGGCGGCTTCAACCAGATTGTGGATCGCTACAACGAAGCCCTGACGCAGTTTCCGGCCAGCCTGGCGGTGAATGTGATGGGCTTCAAGCAAGCCGGAAAACTATAAGAACTGAGATGCAAAAAAGTCAGGAAAAAACGCCGCTATGGCGACAGTTACAAGCAACGGCCCGGGTCATTCAGGCCGTGCGCGAAGGCGTCTCCGGCGGTGCGGCCGTCGAAGCGGTTGCAGCAGAACTGCGGCCAGGCGTGCAGGCCTTGGCTTTCCATGTTTGGCGCAATCTGGGCCGTGCCGAGGCCTTGCGCAAGCAACTGGCCAAGCGTCCGCCACCCGCCGCCGCCGATGCCTTGCTCTGCGTCGCATTGGCATTGGGCTGGACCGATGAGGCCGCGCCCTATGACGCCTTTACGCTGGTAAACCAGTGTGTGGAGGCGGCCAAGAAGAATCCCGCCACCCGCATGCAGGCCTCCTTTATCAATGCCTGCTTGCGCCGCTTTCTGCGCGAGCGCGACGCGCTGGTGCAGGCCACCGATGCGGACCCGCAAGCGCGCTGGAACCATCCACTGTGGTGGATTCAGCGCCTGAAAAAAGACCACCCCGAACATTGGCAAACGCTGCTGCAGGCCGCCAACCGGCAGGCACCCATGGCCTTGCGCGTCAACGCGCTGCAGAACACGGTACCGAGTTATCTGGCCGAATTGGCTCAACGCGGCATGGCGGCGCATGCGATCGGCAGCACCGGTGTTGAAATGGCCAGTGCCCTTCCGGTGGGGCAACTGCCGGGCTTTGGTGAGGGACGCGTGTCGGTGCAGGACGCTGCCGCCCAGATGGCTGCGCCTTTGTTACTCGATGGGCTGCCTAACCGTGCTGGCTTGCGTGTGCTGGATGCCTGTGCCGCACCAGGCGGCAAAACGGGCCATCTGTTGGAGGCCGGAGTCGGGCAGGTTACGGCGCTGGATGTGGATGCCGAGCGCTGCGAACGCATTGAGCAAAACCTGGCGCGCCTCAAGCTCAAGGCGCAGGTCATTGCCGCCGATGCCGCACATCCGGAACGCTGGTGGGATGGGCAGCCCTTTGATGCGATCCTGCTTGACGCACCCTGCACGGCGTCGGGCATTGTGCGACGCCACCCCGATGTGCGCTGGTTGCGCCGTGAAAGCGACATTGCGCAATTGGCATCCATGCAGGCGCTGTTGCTCAAGACTTTGTGGCCACTGCTAGCGCCGGGCGGGCGCTTGTTGTACTGCACTTGTTCGGTGTTTCGCGCCGAGGGTAGCGAGCAAGTGCAAACGTTTCTTGCAAACAACACCGATGCGCTCTTGCTCCCGTCGCCGGGGCATTTAATTCCCGCAAAAACCGCCAAAGCCGATGGACTCCCGGACAATCACATAGGTGACCATGACGGATTTTTCTACGCCCTTTTGCATAAGCAGCCTACTTAGGCGCGCGCTGCGCTGGGCGCTTTGGTGGGCCCTGTTGGCCGGTGCTGGCCTGCATGCGCAGGTGGTCACGGAAATTAGCGGCTTGCGCGCCGAGCGCTCGGAAGAGGACTGGCTGCTGTCTGCGCAATTGCAGTTTGAATTGCCCACTGCAGTGGAAGACGCCTTGCTCAAAGGAATTCCCATGGTGTTTGTGGCCAGTGCCGACGTGCTTAAGGAACGCTGGTATTGGTCAGATAAGAAAATGTTTTCTGCCGAGCGCCATATGCGTTTGGCCTACCAACCGCTGACACGGCGTTGGCGTCTCAATATCAGTTCAGGCGCGGCGATCAGCAACGGTGTCGGGTTGGCGTTGAACCAGAGTTTTGACACCTTGGCCCAGGCCCTGTCTGCCATCAAACGCTTGGCTAAATGGAAGATTGCCGATGCGGCCGACCTGGAGGCCGGTGCCAAATACAAGCTGGACTTCCGTTTTCGCTTGGACATGGGCCAGTTACCGCGCCCCTTCCAGATTGGTGCTCTGGGGCAAACCGATTGGGACATTTCAGCCAGTAGCCTGATCTCCTTTGTTGCTGAGTCTGGAAAATGACCCAGCCAGTAGCCCCGACACACGCCGGATCGGGGCAAACCTCCCGCGCAGTGCGGCGTGCAGTGGCGTTGGGTGCGGCCAGCATGGTGTTGATTGGCGCGGTCTTGCTTTACATGCTGATGCAGGCCACCAACAACCGGGACTTGTACGAACGCAATTACGCCCTGTTGTTTTCCATCAATGTGGCCGTGGCCGGCGCCTTGCTCGCCGCCATTGTTTGGGTTGCCTACCGCTTGCTGGTGCGTTTGCGGCAAGGGCGCTTTGGCAGTCGCCTGCTGGTCAAATTGGCCGCAACCTTTGCGCTGGTGGGTTTTGCGCCGGGCTTGCTGATTTATGTGGTGTCATACCAATTCGTCTCACGCTCGATTGAGACCTGGTTTGACGTCAAAGTAGAAGGTGCCCTGGAGGCCGGTTTGAACCTGGGCCGGGTGACGCTCGACACGCTCTCCAACGAATTTACCGCCAAGGTACGCGCCGCTGCTCCCCAATTGAATGATGTGCCCGAGGCTTTGACCGGCCAGCAGCTTGAAAAAATGGTGGATCAGTTGGGCGCCTCGGAAATCGCGCTGTGGAGCGGCGGCGGCAGCCTGATCGCCAACAGTGGCCAGTCGCGTATTCAGCTCAACCCGGACAAGCCCTCTGCGGCGCAGTTCCGGTCAGCGCGGGCGGAGCGGGCCATCGCCTGGATTGACGGGCTCGAAGACTTGCTGCCCAACGCTGAACCGACCGCGCGTATTCGTGTGCTGGTGGCACTGGCTTCCAGCGGCCTGAACCTCAATCCCGAATCCCGCTACTTGTTGGTCTCTAAAGCTCTGCCGCGCAATCTGGTGGCCAATGCACTGGCGGTGGATGCCGCAAACCGGGAGTATCAGGAAAGGGCGCTGGCCCGTGAAGGCCTGAAGCGCATGTACATCGGTACGCTCACGCTTAGCCTGTTTTTGGCGGTGTTTGGCGCGGTGCTGTTGGCGGTGGTGTTGGGCAATCAGCTTGCCCGGCCTTTGCTGGTGCTGGCCGAAGGCGTTAGCCAGGTGGCCGCGGGCGACTTGACCCCCAAGTTGGCCATGCAAGGCAAGGATGAACTCGGCGGTTTAACGCGTGCCTTTGCGACCATGACCGCACAACTGGCCGATGCGCGTCAGGCCGTGGAGAGCAGCATGGCGCAAGTAGATGCCTCGCGGGCCAACTTGCAGACCATTCTGGACAACCTGACCGCGGGCGTCATCGTGCTCAGTCCGCAGGGTGAACTGCTGTCAGCCAACCCGGGTGCGACCCGCATTCTCAAAGTGCCATTGGCCGCGCACACCGGGGAGGTTTTGGGAACCATTCCAGGGCTGGAGGTTTTTGGCAAGGCCGTGCAAAGCCAGTTTGCCGATTTCATGGTGGTTAAGCAGGAGCACGAGCCCGACCACTGGCAGCAGACGTTTGAGCTCGGCGCCAACAACGCGCCCATGCATACGCCCTATGACCGTGCCTTGACCGTCGTAGCGCGCGGAGCCGAGTTGCCGGGCAACTCCCGGTTGCTGGTGTTCGACGATATCTCAGAAATTGTTTCCGCACAGCGTGCTCAGGCCTGGGGTGAGGTAGCCCGCCGGCTGGCCCATGAAATCAAGAACCCGCTGACGCCGATCCAACTCTCCGCCGAGCGACTGGAGATGAAACTGTCGGGAAAACTGGAGGCGACCGACCAAGCTATTTTGAACAAGTCAGTCAAGACCATCGTCGATCAGGTCGACGCGATGAAGCGACTGGTCAACGAGTTTCGTGACTATGCCCGTTTACCCGCCGCCGAATTGCAGGTGGTGGACCTCAATGCACTGGTTCAGGATGTTTTGCATTTGTATGACGAGGACGGTCCGCGCGTGCAGGTCTTGCTTGAACTGGATGCCAAGTGTCCGCCAGTGCGGGGGGACCCGCAGCAACTGCGGCAAGTCATTCACAACCTGCTGCAAAACGCGCAGGACGCCACCGAGTCGCGCTTTGAAGAGGACGCCGAAGACATCGGGCACATCGTGATCCGAACGGTTTGGCAGGAAGCCAAGGGCCGAGTGCGCTTGAGCGTGCTCGACCATGGCGGCGGTTTCGACGAAGCCATTTTGAAGCGTGCTTTCGAGCCCTATGTCACGACCAAGGCGAAAGGCACGGGCCTGGGACT
>CAKZJN010000551.1 GCA_936943465.1 uncultured Rhodoferax sp. | reverse complement strand
CCCGGCGGCATGGCGATGGTGTCCATCGCGGCCTTGATGTCGGCGGATATTTCGCCGGCGGAGCGGCCCGAGACATTTCCCGTAATGGCGACCTCGCGCGTCAGTTCACGCCGGTTGATCTGGTTCGGGCCGGTGGACGGCACCACGTTGGCAATCTGGTTGAGGCGTACCAGGCGCGTGCTGCCATCCGGGTTGGTCAGGGTAAAGGGCAGTTGCGCCATGTCTTCTGCGCTGTTCCGGGCCTCGGGGGCCAGGCGCACATTCACGTCGTAAGTCTGGTCGTCGGGGGCGCGCCAGTTGCCCACCGTCCGACCGGCGACCAGGGTACGCAGGGCGTTGCCAATCTGGCTGATGTTGAGGCCCAGATCCGAGGCCGCATCGCGCCGCACTTGAATGTCCAGCGTGGGTTTGTTGGGTTTGACGCTGGAATCCAGGTCCACCAGGCCCGGCACGCCGCGTATCTTTTCCATGGCCAGGACGGTCAGGCGTTCGAGCTCGCCGGTGTCCGTGCCCAAGATGGAGAAAGTGATGGGTTTGTTGCCGCCCACCGGGTCGAGCAGGCCGGCATGGGTGACGGTCACGCCGGCAATGCCGGCCAGCCGGTTGCGCAGCACCACCGACATCTGGTCCACACTGCGGTTGCGTGCCTTGCGGTCCACCAGCCGCACATACACGCTGGCGTACATCTTGCCCTGGGCGTTGCCGGTGTTGATGGTGGAGAGGGTGTAGCGCACCTCGGGGAATTCGCGAATCACTGCCTCCACCTGGCGCGTGCGCGCCTCGGTGGCCTCCAGCGAGGAGCCCACCGGCGTGTAAAAGTTGATCGACATTTCCGAAAAGTCTGCCTTGGGCACGAACTCGGTCCCCAGCAGCGGCACCATGAAAATGCTGGTCACAAAGATGGCCAGTGCGATACCCAGGGTTGCCAGCTTGTGGACCAGCGACCAGCGCAGAATGCCTTGATAGCCCTGCGCCATTTGCTCGGTGGCGGTGTCAAACCAGCCGGTGACGCGGCCAATGGTTTTTTCGTACCAGCCACGCGGCGGGCCGCCCTTTTGATGCTCGGCAATGCTGGGGTCTTCCCAGATGCTGGACAGCATGGGGTCGAGCGTGAAGCTGACAAACATCGAAATCAGAACGGCCGCCACGATGGTCAGCCCGAATTCGTGGAAAAACTTGCCGATGATGCCGCCCATAAAGCCGATGGGCAGAAACACCGCCACGATGGACAGCGTGGTGGCCAGAACGGCCAGACCGATTTCCTGGGTGCCATCGAGCGCCGACTGGTAGGCGTGCTTGCCCATGGCCACGTGCCGCACGATGTTTTCCCGCACCACGATGGCATCGTCAATCAGCAGGCCCACGCACAGGCTCAGCGCCATCAACGTGATCATGTTGATGGTGAAGCCAAACAGGTTCATGAAAAAGAAGGTGCCAATCAGCGCGATCGGCAGGGTCAGGCCGGTGATGACGGTGGAGCGCCAGGAGTTGAGGAACAGGAAAACAATCAGCACCGTAAGCGACGCACCTTCAATTAGGGTCCGTCGCACGTTTTCCACCGAGACGCGGATCATGCGCGAGCCATCGGTGATGGGTTCGAGGCGGACGCCGGGGGGCAATTGCTTTTGTATCTCGACCAGGGTTTTTTGCAGGCCATCCACCACCGCAATGGTGTTTTCGTCCTGCGACTTCTGTACGTTCATCAGCAGCGTGCGCTGGCCGTTGTAAAGCGCCAGGCTGTCCACCTCCTGAGCGCCATCCACCACGCGGGCCAGTTGGTCCACGCGCACCGGTACGCCATTGCGGCGCGCCACAATGATGCGGCCAAAGTCTTCGGGCCGTTTCATGCGGGCCTCGATCTGAATCACGCGCTCCTGTTGGGTGTCTTTGATGGTGCCGACCGGCACCTCCTGGTTCTCGCTGGCGACCGCAGAGACCACCTGATCGGGCGTAATGCCCAGCGCCTCCAGCGCCTGCGGGTTCAGGTAAATATTGATTTCGCGCTTGGTCGCGCCCACCACCGTGACCGAACCCACACCACGCACGTTTTCTAGGCGCTTTTGCAGGGTTTGCTCCGCCCAGTTGCTGAGTTCGACGGCGTCCGGCACCCGGCCTTGTGCCGTAGTGGCATCGGGAATGACGGCTACCGACCAGATGGCCCGCGCGGAAGGGTCAAAGCGCAGCACGCGCGGCTCTTTCACTTCGGAGCGCAACAGTGGTTTGATGGCGGCGACTTTTTCGCGCACATCTTCGGCAGCCTTGCGTCCGTCAATGGCGAGATCGAACTCCAGAATGACCACCGACTGGCCTTCGTAGCTGCGGGAAGTCAGGGCCTTGATGCCGGCAATCGAGTTAACGCCTTCTTCAATCTTTTTGGAGACCTCGCTCTCCACCACTTCGGGCGAAGCTCCGGGGTATTCGGCCGTGACCACCACCACCGGAAAGTCGATGTTGGGGAACTGGTCAACCTGTAGGCGCTGCAGGGAGAACAGGCCCAGCACCACCAGGGCCAGCATGACCATGGTGGCGAAGACCGGGTTTTTGAGGCTAACGCGTGTAAACCACATCAGGATTTACCCATCGCGGCTTTGATCAGGGTGCCTTCTCGCAGCGCGCCGACCGCACCGGCCAGCACGGCCGCCCCTTCGGGAAGCCCCTGCACTTCGACCATGGCAGCGCCCTTGTAGTCACCGCGTGCACCCAGCGTGACACGGGCATGCACTACCTTGCCATCGGCGACGATCTGCACATACGGTTGGGGTTTGTCGGTGCGCACGGCATCCAGCGGTACCGCCAGCACCTTGACCTGGCCGGTGGCCAGCGTGCCTTGGGCGAACAAGCCCTGGCGCAGTCCGGCGCTCGCGTCCACAGCCAGGTAAGCCAGCACCGAGCGGCTACCGGCCACCGTGCTGGGGTTGATACGCACCAGCTTGGCGCGCAGCGGCTGGGCCATGCCTTCAATGGTCAAGGTGGCGACTTGGCCGGGTCGAACGCCTACCGAATCGGCAGCGCTCAACGTCACTTCGAGTTCCAGCGCGCGCAGGTCCACGACTTCCAGCACCCGCGCATCGACGCCAACCCGTTCCCCGTTTTGCGCCAGTCGTTGCGAAATCTGGCCGCTGATGGGCGCACGCAGCATCGCATCGTCGAGCGCCTTGCCAGCGACATCGGCACCCGCCTGGGCTGCCTTGTAATTGGCCTGTGCAGAAGCCAAAGTGTTCATCGAAGTGTCCAGCGCGGTGCGCGAGATAAAGCCCTGGTCGACCAGGGCCTTGTTGTTGTCCAGGCTGCGCTGTGCAATATCCACTTGCGCTCGCGCCGCCTCTGCCTGTTGTTGGACTTGGCGCAGACGGGCCTGGTATTCGGTGGGCTCGATGCGGGCCACGACCTGACCGGCTTTCACAAAGTCGCCTTCGCGCACGCCCAAGCCTTGGAGTTCACCTGCAACCCGGGCTTTGATAAATGCAGAGTTCACCGCTTTCAGCGCTCCCGTGATCGGCAGGGCCTGCGTCAGCTCCAAATGCTGGGCCTGCAACAGATCCGATGCGACGACTTCAACAGAGGCTTGCTGCTTTTGGGCCGCCTGCTGGGCTTCGAGGGCCTGCTTGGACGCCTCGCGCGAGTGCAGGGCGCGGGCGATGCCCAGTGCCAGCAGGGCAACAACGGCACCAGCGGCCAGCCATTTGATCGGGAGCTTCATGGGGTTCTTTTTTGATTGTTGGATGAGGGGGCGGGTTGGCGTGTGCTCAGGCCATACAAAAGGGTGTCAATGAGGGATGCGATGTATTGTTGCGGGTCGAGCTGCACCCGTGCGTCGCCGCAGCTGCCGCGCCCGTGCTTCCACAGGTTTAAGAAGATCATGGGTGCCAGCAAACTGTAAACGCCATACACCGGGTCGGTGGCGCGCAGCTCACCCCGGTCGACGCCCCGCTGCAAGATACGTTGCAGCAAATCGTTGCCCGGTTGCACCACTTCCTTTTGAAAAAAGTCGGTCAGCTCCGGGAAGTTACCGGCTTCGCTCATCATCAGCTTGGGCAAGGCAGACGCCTTGGTGGCCCCCACGCGCTCCCACCAGCTTGTCACGCAGTAGCGCAGCAACTCCTCGCTATTGCCCTCAAAGGTCTTGAGTTCCTCGCCCCATTCGGCAAAGCGCCCGGAAATGTTTTCCCGCACCACCGCCTTGAACAGTTCTTCCTTGCTGCTGAAATACAAGAACAGGGTTCCCTTGGACACGCCGGCGCGCTGGGCGACCTCTTCCACGCGGGTGGCGGCAAAGCCTTTTTCCAGAAACAAGTCCAGCGCCGCGTCCAGCAATTCACCCGGACGTGCTTCTTTGCGGCGCTCGCGCTTGGCACGTACGGTGCTGACGATCTGGCAAATGGGGCAGTTTTCCGACATGAAATTTAATGACTGATTGGTTATTAGTGTAGCTTTTGCCGCAATGGGGTGTCAATTCAGGGCGCCCTTCAGGGGCAAACGCGGCGGCGTAATATGGCTGTAGTGTGACCTAACAAAACGGAGATTTCATGACGGACGCAATGCAAACCCTGGTTCTGGGCGGTGGCTGTTTCTGGTGCACGGAGGCGGTTTACACCCAGGTGCGGGGCGTGGCGGATGTGGAGTCGGGCTACTGCAATGGCAGCCTGCCCAACCCGACCTACGAGATGGTTTGCACAGGACAGTCCGGCCACTGCGAGGTGGTCAAGCTGGTTTACGACCCGGCGCAGGTTACGACCCGCGAGCTGCTGGAAATATTCTTTGTGATTCACGACCCCACTACCTTGAACCGGCAAGGGGCTGATGTGGGCACCCAATACCGCAGCGGCATTTACTTCACAACGCCCGCGCAAGAGGTCATTGCCCGCGAGGTACTGGCTGAACTGGCTGCCAGCGGGGTGTACCGCAGCCCGGTGGTGACCGAAGTCGTGCCCCTGGCGAACTACGCTGCGGCCGAGCCCTACCACCAGGACTTTTTTGCGCGCAACCCCAACCAGGGATACTGCATGGCGGTGGCAGCGCCCAAGGTGGCGAAGTTTCGCAAGACTTTTGTGCGACTCCAAAAGGAGTAACGACTTGGTTCGTGTGCGGAGTTGAACCGATGGGTTCATCCGGCGTTTACGTGCAACCGCTAAGCTTGCGCCCATGATTCGCAGCACCGGTCTTCAGTTTCAGTACCCGCAAGGGCCTTTGCTTCACTTCCCGGATGTGGAAGTGAAGCAGGGCTCGGTCTTGCTGCTGAGCGGCCCTTCCGGCTGCGGCAAATCCACTTGGCTGGCTTTGGCCGCGGCGCTGGTAGCGCCCGGTGCCGGGGAATTGGTGGTTGCAGGGCAGGCGTTGCACGCTTTGAATGGCGCGGTGGC
>CAKZJN010000550.1 GCA_936943465.1 uncultured Rhodoferax sp. | reverse complement strand
CGCAACTTCTGCAACAAGCTGTGGAACGCCACCCGCTTTGTGCTGATGAACTGCGAAGGCCAGGACTGCGGCCTGCTGGAACACACCAAAGAGCAATGCGCAATGGGCGGCCCGGCCCACGGCTATCTGGCCTTTAGCAGCGCCGACCGCTGGATCGTCTCGTTGCTGCAAAAAGTGGAGGCCGAAGTCGCCAAGGGCTTTGAGGAATACCGTCTCGATAACGTCGCCAACACGATTTACGACTTCGTCTGGAACGAGTTCTGCGACTGGTACCTTGAAATTGCCAAGGTGCAAATCCAGACCGGCAACGAAGCCACCCAGCGCGGCACCCGCCGCACCCTGATCCGCACGCTGGAGACCATTCTGCGTCTGGCCCACCCCATCACCCCGTTCATCACCGAAGAGTTGTGGCAGAAGGTGGCGCCCGTGGCGGGACGCGCTGGCCCCTCCGTCAGCGTGGCAGCCTATCCGGTCAGCCAGCCCGAGCGCATCGACGAAGCGGCTATGGCAACCGTCGCCAAGCTCAAGCAGTTGGTGGACGCCTGCCGCAACCTGCGCGGCGAGATGAATGTGTCTCCCGCAACCCGCTTGCCACTGTACGTGGTGGCGCAAACCGCCGAAGAAGGCGCCTTCCTGCAAAGTTCAGCCGCCGTGCTGCAGGCACTGGCCAAGCTCAACGAAGTGAAGCTTTTCGCCGACGAAGCCTCCTGGCAAGCGGCGGCGCAGGCCGCGCCGGTGGCCGTGGTGGGCGATGCGCGCATCTGCCTGCACATGGAAGTGGACGTGGCCGCCGAAAAGCTGCGTCTGGGCAAGGAAGTGGCGCGTCTGGAAGGCGAAATTGCCAAGGCCACCGCCAAGCTGTCAAACGAAGCCTTTGTGGCCAAGGCACCGCCGGCGGTGATCGACCAGGAACGCAAACGCGTGGCCGGATTCGGCGACACGCTGCAAAAGGTGCGAGACCAATTGGCCCGGTTGGGCTGATACACCGGCGGGGCTTTTCCCCGTTCGGGCAACAAAAAAGCGGGCCTGAAGCCCGCTTTTTTGTTGGCGCCGATCGGCTTAGCGACGGCGCAGGATGTGGACGTAATCGGGCTCGGCGGTTTGCTGGTCCAGCAACTCGTTGCCGGTCTGCCGGGCAAAAGCCTGAAAGTCGCGCATCGAACCCGCGTCGGTACACACCACGCGGAGCACATCGCCACTGAGCATTTCCGACAGCGCCTTCTTGGCTTTCAGAATGGGCAGGGGGCAATTCAGGCCGCGGGCGTCAACTTCTCGATCGATTTGCATGGGGTGGTTCCTCTAACGGGTGCATTGTAGGGTTTCGGGCCCACCGGCGGTCAGGCCGGAAACACCCCGGTCGAGAGATAGCGGTCGCCCCGGTCGCAGACCACAAAGGCAATCGTGGCATTGCGCTCGCGCTCGGCTATTTGCTGCGCAACCCAACAGGCCCCCGCTGCCGAAATGCCGGCAAAAATGCCTTCCTCACGCGCCATGCGGCGGCACATGTGCTCCGCATCGGCCTGGCTGACGTACACCAACTCGTCCACATTGGCCGGGTCATAAATCTTGGGCAGGTATTCCTGGGGCCACTTGCGGATGCCGGGAATGCGCGAACCTTCCGAGGGCTGCGCCCCGATGACCCGAATGGCCGGGTTCTTTTCTTTCAAAAAGCGCGACACGCCGGTAATCGTGCCGGTGGTGCCCATGGCGCTCACAAAGTGCGTGATCTTGCCGTGCGTGTCGGCCCACAGCTCGGGGCCGGTGGTTTCATAGTGAATGCGGGGGTTGTCGCCGTTGGCGAACTGGTCGAGCACCTTGCCCTGCCCTTCACGCTCCATCTTGTCGGCCAGGTCGCGCGCGTACTCCATGCCGCCGCTCTTGGGTGTCAGGATCAGTTCGGCGCCAAATGCCTTCATGGTCTGCACGCGTTCAATTGACAGGTCCTCCGGCATGATCAGCACCATGTGGTAGCCCTTGATGGCAGCGGCCATGGCCAGCGCAATGCCGGTGTTGCCCGAAGTGGCTTCAATCAGGGTGTCGCCGGGCTTGATCTCGCCGCGCTCCTGTGCGCGCTGAATCATGCTCAAAGCCGGACGATCTTTGACCGAGCCTGCGGGGTTGTTGCCTTCGAGCTTGCCAAGCACCACATTGCCGCGCTCGGCGTTAGCCGCAGCACCAATGCGCTGCAGTGCCACCAGAGGCGTTTTTCCGATGGCGTCTTCGATCGTTGGGTAGTTCATGGACATAAATGTGCCATAATTTCGGTCTGCACTCCTTCCCCCGCCCGGGTGGTGAAATTGGTAGACGCAGGGGACTCAAAATCCCCCGCCGCAAGGCGTGCCGGTTCGATTCCGGCCCCGGGCACCACGAATTTAAAGGCCTTGTCGCTATGAAAATAGCAGCAAGGAATTTCATTTGCATGCATGTAGCTACCATGTAGCGTCAGTGCATCGTTTCGTACCGTTTGGCGGGGAATCCCTTCACTACGTCGACAGCGCCTTAGCCCTTACCCCGTAAGTGCCACTGCTTCATGCTGGCGAACTTATTCAGATGCACTGGGGGGAGTTCGCTTGCGGACTTAAGATTTTTAATTGGTGCCATAGCTATAAATATCGACACCGTTGACAGCCTTTATTTGATCGAATGATTGGGGCTGGCACTGGATTGTCGCTAGCAAAACGCATCGCTTAACGCGATCTGCAATGACTGCAATACCGCTATTGCGGAAGTTCATTGTTTTTGGCATTCACACCATTACGCCGCGGCCGTTTTACAGGGGGATTGACAATCCTTGTGTCGGTGGTTTTACTTTGTGGATCGTTGACTGAGGCCCGCAGTTGGAGGCGTTGGAAAGCAGGAGTGAAAAGAAGTATTCGTGGGATAGATCGGGTATCCGTTTTATGGCTTATTTTCATTGCCGCCTGGATGGCAGTTGCACCGATTTCGCCTGAGCCTCATGTTTTTGAGAAACTGCGAATGTTGTGGGTCGGTGAACTCATTCGGCCAATAGACATTCTTGATTTGATTTTCCACGCAACGCCGCTGGCACTTTTTTCGCAGAAGATAGCGCGGATGACGAAGGTGCGCTCTTCGCATTAGGCGGCTCAAAAGCACAAGATCACGGTTACCCCAATGGGGGATAACGCCGACATATCCTGCCGAAGACCGGATTTCAATGAGTTGCTTGTGGCTGGGTTTAGGGGCCATGGTGGGCGCAGCACTGCCGCTCTTACGTGGTTCGCGTAACCCAATAGGGGTAAAACCCTATCTGAATGTAGGGCTTTACCCACATACACTTGCTTACCAAATATACAGGAGCGTTACAAGTGAATCATTGCGGTCAAGGGATTTCAAAGTTTGCAAGCGCATCAATTGCTGCATTCATGATGTTTAGTCTAGTGTCTGGCGCGCTGGCTGATGAGAAAAAGCCAAAAAGCCTCGCGGAATCTCTCCTTCAGGATATCCGTGAGGGCAAGGTAAAGGCCAGTAGTGAAGACGCGGGTGCCGTTCAGGAACTGATCGTCAAGCGCAATATCCCCATCAAATACGAAACCGTCCGGGTGTTGATGAGCACACCCAATGCGTTTGGCCCGGGGGCTGCTTGCGTGACATGCCACTCTTCCCAAGACCCTGTCAACTCCTACCGAGGACTGGACCTTTCTTCTTGCAATGGCATAAAAGAGGGCTCTACAGAGGCGCCCAAGCGGGCACTGTTTGTGCCCGGAACCGACCCCAAGCGTGACATCCTGATTCGACGTCTACGTAACAACCGGATGCCTTTGGGAACGGGCTTTCATGCACCCAGTGATACGCCAGCATTTACCACGGTGAAGAACTGGATTCTTGACGGTGCGAAGGATGACGAGAACTTCCGGAAAAACGTGGGGCCCCTGTTTAGGAAACCCAACTCCTTCGGACCGAATACACCGGCCTGTACATCCTGCCATATGTCGAATCAGGAGCCGCCGAGCTTCCACGAGCTGAACTTGAAAACCCACGCCGGCATCATGCTCGGTGCAGACTCTGTCGCAAAGGGCGTGGATAAATCGACCAAAGTGGTTATTCCAGGGAATCCCGATGCCAGTTTCTTGTGGCAACACTTGGTCGAAGATCGCATGCCGCCCGGTATCAGCCCTGCGGAAAATCGCGACCACCCCAGCACGTCGATTCTTTCGCTGTGGATCAAGCAGGGCGCCAAGTGTGATTGATGGTTGCCTCTGAGCCGATATCTCGCCGTGGCTTCCTGTTAAGCGCAATTGCCTGCGGTTTCCCTGCAGGGGCCATTGCGGGGCCGCTTGCGCGACCGAGAAGAATAGTCGAATGGGACAGTGGTAGCGAAGTCTTGGCACCACTGACTTTGCATCAGGGAAATGTCCTGTTCGCTGGCGACCGCACGATCGGCAGAATTGACCTGAAGACATCCAAGGTCGCCTGGAAACATGCGCACGGCCTATCTGACGAGGCGGTGTATCGGCCACGCGCTGTGGGCAAACAGATGCTGGTTGGCAGTCTGCATGAACTGGGTGCTTGGGACCTTGCTCGCGGACGACGGACTTGGCTTAGAAGGGCCGCCATTCAGATGGGAGTTCCGTTTGTCTCTCAGAAGGTAAGTTATGTGGGCGACGGGCATGAATTGCTGGCGGTCGAAAACAGCAATGGAGAAGTACGCTGGAAGTTTGCTGGTGTGCTGGATACCTTGTCTTCGTATGCGCCTGTGCAGTGGGGCGACACGGTGTACTGGGGACCGGGTGACGGCATTTTGTACGCCATCCATGCAACTTCCGGGCACTTGAAATGGCGACTGGACCGGAGCGCGGAGTGGCAGTACTTGCGCCAGATTTATGTTGGCAACGGAGTTCTGGTGGCAGGCACTTACAAGGAACTCCTGCTTGGCATATCTCTGGAAGATGGGAAGGTGTTGTGGGCCTTCAATGCGGGTAACTTCATCAATTCCCACCACGTTGCAGGAACAACGGCCTACCTATGGTCCCCGACGGGTTGGGTTTATGCCATCGATATCCTGAGCGGTGAGGTGCTATGGCGCCACCAAACCACCAACTATGGGCAGTCGTCCGGCAATTGGGGCGCGATGATGGCCGAAATTGTGGTTCATGGTGGCTTGCTCTATGCGCTGGACATGAACAATGTATTGCACTTGCTGGACGTTGAAGACGGCCGCGAGATCCGGCGAATTGCTTTTCAGCAAGAACTGCGACCTGTGGTTCTCCCCGGCAATGGTTCATGGGCCGTTGTGGCGACGGATAGCGGGCGGATTCAACAAGCGTTTTGGCCACGCTGACCCGTCAGTTAACCTATATCAACGGCCTCCGGCAACAAAATGTAAGCGTGCGTCGCCATGAGTCATTGCTGCCTATCATTGGTGGAATCGAAATCCACCGAAGATCTGCACTATGTCTACCTCTTCCATTGCGGTTGAAAAATCTCCGCGTATCGCCGTGTATCAAATTTCCAGGGAAACTTGGTTGCTTTGCGTCTTGGTATTAGGGTGTGCCGCTAGCGTCCGATTGCTGGGAGGTAGCAAGCTGAATCAACTTACTGATATCGCACTTTTCATAATTGCTGTAGTGAACACGATGAATTTTTTGATTCCCTTTGTCCGTCCCAACACCATTCTCGGCGGTGCCAGGCTTCAAACTCTGGTGCTAGCGTTAACCGCCTTGGTAAGCATGATAGCCATTCATTGAACGACGCTGTTGCCGCCGCCCCAG
>CAKZJN010000549.1 GCA_936943465.1 uncultured Rhodoferax sp. | reverse complement strand
CCAGCGACGGTTTATCGGTGGGTAGCGTTCGCTGCCAACCCGTGTAGGGGAGTCGCCAAGTTGGTTAAGGCACTGGATTTTGATTCCAGCATGCGAAGGTTCGAATCCTTCCTCCCCTGCCAAATCTGTTGCAGGACCGTTATCTGCACCAGAACGCGCAAAGTTACGAAGTAAACCCAATCTTTTCGCTGGACTCCGAATGCAGGCACCCACACCTCCCGATTTCATGGTCTTCACTGGCAATGCCAATCCTGGCATGGCCGCGTCCATCGCTGAGCACCTCGGCATTTCGCTGGGTGCCGCAGCCGTGGGACGCTTCTCCGATGGCGAAGTGACCGTAGAAATCAACCAGAACGTGCGTGCACGCGATGTGTTTGTGGTGCAAAGCACCTGCGCTCCGACCAACGACAACCTGATGGAACTGCTGATCATGGTCGACGCGCTCAAGCGCGCTTCGGCCGAACGCATCAGCGCCGTCATTCCGTATTTTGGTTACGCCCGCCAGGATCGCCGTCCGCGTTCCACCCGCGTGCCGATTACCGCCAAGGTGGTTGCCAACATGCTGCAAGCTGCCGGTGTCGGCCGCGTGCTGACCATGGACTTGCACGCTGACCAGATCCAGGGTTTCTTTGATATCCCGGTGGACAACATTTATGCGTCTCCGGTGCTGCTGGGTGATTTGCGCCAGAAGAATTACGAAGACCTGATCGTGGTCTCCCCCGACGTGGGTGGTGTGGTGCGCGCCCGTGCGCTGGCCAAGCAACTGGGTTGCGACCTGGCCATCATCGACAAGCGCCGTCCCAAGGCCAATGTATCGGAAGTGATGCACGTCATCGGTGAAATCGAAGGCCGCAACTGCGTCATCATGGACGACATGATTGACACTGCCGGCACGCTGGTGAAAGCCGCTGAAGTGCTGAAAGCCCGTGGCGCCAAGAAGGTGTATGCCTATTGCACGCATCCAATTTTCTCGGGCCCGGCCATCGAGCGCATCGCCAATGGCGGCGCCCTCGACGAAGTGGTGGTGACCAACACCATCCCGCTGAGCGCTGCGGCTTCGCAGTGCCAAAAAATTCGCCAACTCACCGTGGCTCCGCTGATCGCCGAAACGATCCAGCGTATTGCCAAGGGTGAGTCGGTCATGAGTTTGTTCTCGGATCAAGACAACCTGTTCTGATCGGGGCAAAAAGCAAACGCCGCCTGCTTGGTGCAGACGGCGTTTTTTGTTAAACCGGAGTCACACTGGTCGCGGTGGATTCCTTCAGGAGTAAGTTATGAAATTTGTCGCTTTTGAGCGCGCTAAGCAGGGCACGGGTGCGAGCCGCCGTCTCCGCAACACCGGCCGTACACCCGGCATCGTTTACGGCAGCACCGCCGAGCCCACACTGATCGAACTCGATCACAACGCTCTGTGGCACGCCCTCAAGAAAGAAGCCTTCCACGCTTCCGTGCTGGACATGGAACTGGCCGGCCAGGAACACAAGGTTCTGCTGCGTGACGTGCAAATGCACCCCTACAAGCAGTTGATCCTGCACATCGACTTCCAGCGCGTTGACGCAACCACCAAGCTGCACATGAAGGTGCCACTGCACTTCCACGGCGACGACCAGTCTCCCGCAGTCAAGGCTGACCATTGCATCGCCAACCACGTTCTGACCGAAATCGAAGTTCTGTGCCTGCCCACCGACCTGCCCGAGTTCATCAAGGTGGACCTGAGCGGTCTGAAGAAGGGTTCTTCCCTGCACCTGAACGACATCCCCATGCCCAAGGGCGTGTCTGCCGTGACCCACGGTAAGAACAACCCCGTGGTGGTGTCTGTGGTGGCCGTCGCTGGCGCCGCTGAAGTTGCACCAGCTCCCGCTGCTGACGCCGCACCGGCCAAGGGTGGCAAGGCTGCCAAGGCTCCCGCCAAGAAGTAATCCACTTCCCGGCTTCGCCATTGCGGCCCACTTCGGTGGGCCGTTTTTATTGGTGCCGCTGAATTACCCTACCATTCCCCCATGATCAAACTGTTTGTCGGCCTGGGAAATCCTGGCCCCGAATACGAAGCCACCCGCCACAACGCCGGATTCTGGTGGGTCGATAGCCTGTCGCGGGAACTCAAGGCGCCGCTGTCCATGGACCGCGGCTACCAGGGCTTTGTGGCACGCACCACCGTGCAAGGCAACACCGTGTGGTTGTTGCAGCCGCAAACCTTTATGAACCTTTCGGGTAAATCGGTCGCCGCCCTGGCCCGATTCTTCAAGATTCAGCCGCAAGAGATTCTGGTGGCCCACGATGAGATGGACATTGCCCCCGGTGAGGCCAAACTCAAACTGGGCGGCAGCCATGCCGGCCACAACGGTCTGCGCGATATCCATGCCCAGCTTGGCTCATCGGACTATTGGCGTCTGCGCATCGGCGTGGGCCATCCGGGGGTGAAATCTGAAGTGGTGAGCTGGGTGCTGAAAAAGCCGTCGCCCGACCACCGTATCGCCATCGAGCAGACGATTGACCGCTCGCTCAAGGCGCTGCCCCATTTGCTCGCAGGTGACATGGACAAAGCCACCATGTTGATTCACACCAGCAAGCCACCCCGCCCCAAGCCGCCGAAGCCACCCCAGGCCGAGGCTCCACCACCAACGCCGTCGCCTGGGGTGAGTTAGCGAAGCGTTTCACCCACCAAAAAGGAAAAAACCGTGAAGAGTTTTAAGCACCTTGTTCTCCCCACCCTGGCCGGGCTCTC
>CAKZJN010000548.1 GCA_936943465.1 uncultured Rhodoferax sp. | reverse complement strand
TGAACCCGGTTGTTGGCCCCCACAAAGCCCGCCACAAACGGCGTTTGCGGCTGGTAGTACAGCGACTGCGGGCTACCCACCTGTTCAAAACGCCCCTGGTTCATCACCGCCACGTGGTCGGACATGACCAGCGCCTCCGACTGGTCGTGCGTGATGTAGACAAAGGTGGTGCCAAAGGCCGCCTGCAGTTGCTTGAGCTCCACCTTCATGTGTTCGCGCAGCTTCAGGTCGAGCGCACCCAGCGGCTCGTCGAGCAGCAACAGCGTGGGCTCCAGCACCAGGCTGCGGGCAATGGCCACGCGCTGCTTCTGGCCGCCCGAGAGTTGGTCGATACGCTTGTCCTGCGCGCCGGCCAGGCTGACCCGCTCCAGCATTTCGCCCACTCGGCGCTTGATCTCGGCGGCTGCCACACCGCGCCGCGCCAGCCCATAGCCCACGTTCTCGCCCACCGACATCATGGGAAACAGCGCCAGGTGCTGAAACACCATGTTGACCGGACGCCGGTTGGGCAGCACACCCTGCATGGACTTGCCGCCAATCAGGATGTCTCCGCTGTCCGGGCTCTGGAACCCGGCAATCATGCGCAGCAACGTGGTCTTGCCGCAGCCCGAGGGGCCCAGGATTGAGAAGAAGCTGCCATGCGCCACGCTGAAGGACAGGTCCGCCACAGCGGTAAATGCGCCGAAGTGCTTGCTGACGCCAATGGCCTGCAGGTCGGAGGTGGGGTTCAGGGTCATATCAATGCAGTCTCACACCTTGCTTTTCCAGTTCCTGTTGCACACCGGCAAGGTCAACATCAGCAGTGGTGGAGCCCTGGCGCAGCGACACAGCGGCGGCAACCCCAGCGCCCTGACCGGTCACGGTGCAGGCCATCATGTTGCGCATGGCCGCGTGCGACACCATGTCGCCCGCCACACAGCGCCCGGCCACCAGCAGGTTGTCCACTTCCAGCGGAACCATGCAGCCATAAGGCACCTCGAAATAGCGACCCGTGCTGGGCAATATCAGCACGTTGTAGCCGTCAATGAATTCGGGAAAGATGCCAATCGAATCCGGAAACTTGGCCTGGTTGCGCACGTCTTCGCCAGTCAGGTTGGTGCGCCCAATGATCTTGCGTGAGTCGCGCACGCCCAGCGTCATGCCGAAGTTGCGCAACTTGGCTTTCTCAAAGCCGGGCACCACACTCTTGAGGGCGGTCAGCGCATACAGCGCCTCCTGGCGGCCCTGCATTTCGGCGGCCGTCAGGTCCATCACATCGGTGGAGTCGTAGCCCTGCATGTGGGCCAGATTCAAATTGGTGGCCTCGCCGGCCTCGGTCAGCGCGGACCAGGATCCGCCCAGGTTGGTGGTGTGCGCCGGAATGACGCCAAGTTCGCGGGCCTGCTCGAATTCCTTGTCCAGATAGGGGCTGCGCAGCACGTCTTCCTTACCGGTGGTTTCCTGCTCCCAGGTGCGGCTCCAGTCGGCATAGGTTGCGGGCTGTTGTTCGGTGTATTCCAGAAAGCGCGCCTTGTCGACGCCGGAGGCATTGAACACGGTGGTCACGCCGAGCATCTTGTCCTTGGGCGTTTTGCGGTAGCTGGCACCGGCCAGATGGGCGATGTCGGCGTCTCCGGTGCAATCGATGATGCGCTTGGCCAGCACCACCTGACGGCCGGACTTGCTCTCGGTCACGATGCCCTTGAGGCGGTTGCTGTCGGGCTCAAAAATCACGTCCACCGCATAGCAATGCAGGATCGGGCGAATACCCGATTCGCGCACCAGGTGGTCTGCCACCACCTTGAAAAAATCGGCATCCAGGCACTCGCTGTCGTTGTACGGCCATTTGATGGCACCACCCATGGCAGCGGCACGGCGTTCCATTTCCACGCCAATGCCCTCGGATTCAATCGTGCCTTCGTAGCGGTACCAGGCCAGGGTTTCCATGCCCACCGTGGTGATGACGCCACCAAAGCAGCCAAAGCGCTCCAGCAAAACCACATCGGCACCGGCACGGCGCGCTGCCAGTGCGGCAGACAGCCCGGCAGGCCCCGCGCCCACCACCAGCACCTCGCATTCGGCCAGGATCGGCAAAGCCTTGGGCGGTTCGATATACACGCCCTGCTCGGCATCCATTTCACCGGGAGCCGGTGGCGTGTGCTGCAACACCTGCCCCTCGTCAGTGGTCTTGCGGTTCACGGTGATGCGTTTACCGGCCCAGCGCTGGATCATGCGCGCCACACGGCCGGTGTATTTGTCCTGATCTGTCACAGCTTCGCCTTTCTGCTTTGGAGTAGTCCCCAATCGCGCACTCCAAAAGTCAAAACCTCTGCGGCCCTTTCGAGCACACAGAGGTTCGCGGGACCACTAAGTCTGCTTAATTTGCAGCTTTAACGCGGTCCAGAATGCGACCTTCAATTTCTTCCAGACCGGCAGGCACTGCGGGATACCACTTGATGTTCTTGATGGCGGCTTCAGGGAAGCTGGCCTTGAACTGCTCCTTGAGCTTGCCGGTGGTCAGTTCATCGGCACCCTTGGAGCCGGTGAAGTTGCCAGCCGATGCAGCCACCTTGGCGGCAATTTCGGGACGCATATTGAAGTTGATCCAGGCATAGGCTGCAGCATCGTTCTTGCCCTTGGCCGGCAGCGCAAAGGTGTCGATCCAGCCGGTAGCACCCGACTTGGGAGCGATGTACTGGATGTCGGAAATTTCACCATTGAGCTTCCAGCCGCCCGTGTCCCACATTTGCGCGGCCACGATTTCGCTGGTACGCATGCCGTTGAGCAATTGGTCCTTGTTATCCCAGTAGAACTTGACGTTGGGTTTGCAGGCAATCAATTGCTTGCCCACTTCTTCCATCAGGGCCGTGTAGGCCTTGGGGTCGTTGTACAGCGCAAACGGGTCCTTGCCCATGGCGAATGCAAAAGAGATCAGCGTGGGGCGCTTCAGGCGCATGGAGACCTTGCCCTTGACATCGGCGCGGCACAGGTCGGGGTAGTCGCTCATCTTGGTCAGCTTGGTGTTGACCACCAGACCTTCGGTGCCCCAGATGTGCGGCAGGCCGTATACCTTGCCGTCCAGCATGGTGTTCTTCTTGGTGGCTTCGAGCATCGACGGAATGAACTGCTCTGTTTTGAGCTTGGACAGGTCAAATGCTTTGTAGATACCGAATTCTTTTTGCGGTCCGGTAATGCGGTCCTGCGAGGGTTGGGCCAAATCGAACCCGGCGCCACCGGTGGCGCGCAGCTTGGAAATCATCTCTTCGTTATTGGACAGCGTGACTTCCACTTTGTAGCCGGATTCCTTTTCGAACTGCTCCACCACCGCAGCGGGGGCGTAGTCGGCCCAAGTCAGCAGCTTGAAGGTTTTTTCCTGTGCGAAGGTGGTTGCAGACAGGCCCAGAGAAAGGGCGGCGGCAGCGGTGAGCGCGTGTTTGAATTGCATGGAATTCCCTGTGAGTAAGGCAGTTAAACCGGAACGGTCGTGTGACGTTAATTCCGCCACGTGACGGTTTTATGTCAGCCGCCCAGGTAACGCTGCTGGTACTTTCCCTAAACCTTAAGCCGCTGCGCGGAGGGTTCCAGCGGCCAGTTCCGGCTGCAACTCCAGTCTCTCTGCACCACTAAAGCACAGAAAGCGTTTGTGGGTGGCGCGACCGATGGCGCACAGGCCGAGCTTGTGGGCCACCATGTGCCCCATCTGGGTCATGCCGCTGCGCGACACCACCACAGCAATCCCCATTTGTGCCGCCTTGACGACCATCTCGCTGGTCAAACGTCCGGTGGTGTACAGCACCTTGCCGGCACTGCCATGGCCGTTCAACGCCATCCAGCCGGCGATGGTGTCGATGGCGTTGTGGCGACCCACGTCTTCTACAAACAGCAGCAATTCCTCGCCGGCAAACAGCGCACAGCCATGCACCGAGCCGGCCGACTTGTAGACGCTTTGCTGGAGGCGAATGGCGTTGACTACGGCGTACAACTCGGCTTGCGTGATGCGTGTATCGGGCAGCTTGAGTTGGTTCACGCCGTCCATCATGTCGCCGAACACACTGCCCTGCCCGCAGCCGGTGGTGACCACGCGGCGTGCGGTTTTTTCGGCCAGGTCGGCAATGCCGCTACGTGTCGTAACCGCAGCGGCACCGACCTCCCAATCCACCGTGACCGACTCGATATCCTCCACCGATGCCACCAGCCGCTGGTTCAACAGATAGCCCGCGACCAGCCACTCGGGGCGAGCCCCTAGGGTCATCAGCGTGATGAGTTCGCGTTTGTCCACATACACGGTCAGCGCGCGTTCACTCGGAATGGACAGCGCATAGCGCTCGCCAAACTCATTGACAACTTCCACCGCGTGGGTGAGGGGTGCACTGGCCTGGGTGAGATGCGGTTTCAAGCGCTGCATGGTGTGGCCTTTGTCGGATGTTTCAACTCACACAGCCAGGGCTGCGGTGCCATAGCCTGGCGCAGCAGCCGGCGTGCCGCCCCGGCGGATGGC
>CAKZJN010000547.1 GCA_936943465.1 uncultured Rhodoferax sp. | reverse complement strand
CGGGACTGGGCTGAGAAGCCGCCGAACACCACGGAGTGGGTCGCGCCGATACGGGCGCAAGCTTGCATGGCGGCCACGCCTTCGATCGACATGGCGATGTAAATCATCACGCGGTCGCCCTTCTTGACGCCCAGGCTCTTCAGCGCATTGGCGTACTGGCTGGTCTTGGCCAGCAGTTGGCTGTAGCTGACCTTGGTCACTTCGCCGCCGTCGGCTTCAAAAATGATGGCGGTCTTGTCGCCCAGGCCCTTTTCGACATTGCGGTCCAGGCAGTTGTAGGAAGCGTTCAGCTTGCCGTCGGCAAACCATTTGAAGAACGGGGCATTGCTCTCGTCGAGCACCTGGGTGAAGGGCTCTTTCCAGGTCAGCAATTCTTTGGCCAGGCGGCCCCAGAAACCTTCGTAGTCGGTCTCGGCTTCTTTGCACAGCGCGTTGTAGGCGTCCATGCTGGGAATCGCGGCATTCTTGACGAAGTCAGCGCTGGGTAGATAGGTGGGAAGTACGCTTGCGCCTTCGGTCGTTGTGCTCATGTGGGGGGTCTCCTCGGTTGAATCAAAAACTCGCGGATGTTGGTGCCACGCACTTACAAGTCACTGACTCAAGCAGCCTGCACCGCCAACTGTCAGTTGCCTGTGGGGCGGATTGGCTAAACTCCTGCGGTAGATCAAACTAATCCGCCCTAACAGACCATGACCACCTCCATCCGCCAGGCCGACCTGATTGAATCCATTGCTGCTGCACTGCAGTACATCAGCTACTACCATCCCGCCGATTACATTGCCCACCTGGCCCGCGCCTATGAGCGCGAGCAAAGCGCCGCCGCCAAGGATGCGATTGCCCAGATCCTGACCAACAGCAAAATGAGCGCCACTGGCCATCGCCCCATTTGCCAGGACACCGGCATCGTCAACGTGTTCCTGAAGGTGGGTATGGACGTGCGCTGGGAAGGCTTCACTGGCAGCCTGGATGACGCCATCAACGAAGGCGTGCGCCGTGGCTACAACCACCCCGACAACACCCTGCGCGCCAGCGTGGTGGCCGACCCCGAATTCCTGCGCAAGAACACCAAGGACAACACGCCTGCGGTCATCTTTACCGAGATCGTGCCTGGAAACACCGTGGAAGTGACGGTTGCTGCCAAGGGCGGCGGCTCGGAAAACAAGAGCAAGATGATCATGCTCAACCCCGGCGATTCGGTGGTGGACTGGGTTCTGAAAACGGTTCCGACCATGGGTGCCGGCTGGTGCCCGCCCGGTATGCTGGGCATCGGCATTGGCGGCACCGCCGAAAAAGCCGTGCTCATGGCCAAGGAAAGCCTGATGGACGACCTGGA
>CAKZJN010000546.1 GCA_936943465.1 uncultured Rhodoferax sp. | reverse complement strand
GAGGTACCGGAGCTGGACGACCTGAATGTGCCCATGGTGCTGGCTGACTTGATCATGGAAAAGCGCGGGCTGATCCTGATGGTGGGTGCCACCGGTGCCGGCAAGAGCACCACGCTGGCGTCCATGATTGATTACCGCAATCAAAATGCCACCGGCCACATTCTGACGATTGAAGACCCGATTGAGTTCTTGTTCAAAAACAAGAAATCGGTGGTCAACCAGCGCGAAATTGGCGCGGACACCGAGTCGCTGGAGACGGCCCTGAAAAACGCGCTGCGTCAGGCCCCTGATGTGATCCTGATCGGCGAAATTCGTGACCGCGAAACCATGACGGCAGCCATTGCCTACGCGCAGTCGGGCCACCTGTGCCTGGCCACCATGCACGCCAACAACAGCTACCAGGCGCTGAACCGGATTCTGAGTTTCTATCCGGTTGAAGTGCGCGCCACCATGCTGGGCGATCTGGGTGCGGCCATGAAGGCCATCGTGTCGCAGCGCTTGCTGCGCACCACCACCGGTCTGCGCACGCCGGCAGTGGAGATCATGCTCAACACCAAACTGATTGCCGAACTGATCGAAAAAGGTGACTTCTCGGGCATCAAAGAAGCGATGGAAAAGTCGATGGCCGAGGGCTCACAGTGCTTCGAGCAAGACATTGCGCGCCTGATCGTCAGTGGCCTGGTCGACCGCAAAGAGGGCCTGTCCCACGCCGATTCGCCCACCAACCTGATGTGGCGCATGCAAAACGACTTCAACCAGAAAACGCAGGTTGCAGCGCCTGTTGAAGTGGAAGAAGAAGGCGCCTCCTTTACCGAAATTACGCTGGACGTCAAACACTGATGGGCCCCACGCTCTACCTGACCGAACAACTGCTCGCCCGCCCGTCAATCACCCCGCTGGACGAAGGTTGCCAGCAAATCATTGCAGAGCGCCTGAAGCCACTGGGCTTTGCGTGCGAAAGCATCGTCAGTGGCCCGGAGGACTTTAGGGTCACCAACCTGTGGGCCAAGCGACCGGCAAGTGCCCCCGGCGCACCGACGCTGGTGCTGGCCGGACATACTGATGTGGTGCCGACCGGGCCGCTCGACCAATGGCACAGCGCGCCCTTTGTGCCGACGCACCGGGACGGCAAGCTGTATGGGCGCGGTGCTGCCGATATGAAAACCTCGTTGGCGGCATTTGTCGTGGCCATTGAAGAGTTTCTGGCGGAGACCCCCTCGCCTGCGTTGTCCATTGCCTTGCTGCTAACCAGCGACGAGGAAGGCCCGGCCAATGACGGCACGGTGGTGGTCTGCAATGCGCTCAAAGCGCGCGGCGAAACGCTGGACTATTGCATCGTTGGCGAACCCACTTCGGTGGAACGCACCGGCGACATGATCAAGAACGGCCGCCGCGGCACCATGAGCGGCAAACTCACCGTGAAGGGCGTGCAGGGCCATATTGCCTACCCGCATTTGGCCAAAAACCCGATTCATCTGGTGGCACCCGCATTGGCCGAACTGGTCGGCATTGAATGGGACAAGGGCAATGCGTTCTTCCCGCCCACCACCTGGCAGGTCAGCAACATCCATGGCGGCACCGGCGCCAGCAACGTCATTCCCGGCCATGTGGTGATCGATTTCAACTTCCGCTTTTCGACCGAATCCACTGCCGAATCGCTACAAAAACGCCTGAGCGCAGTGCTCGACGCCCACGCGTTGGAGTACGACCTGAGCTGGGTGGTGGGTGGTCTGCCGTTTCTCACCACGCCGGGCGCGCTGGTCGATGCGGTGGTGGATGCGATTCGCACAGAGACCGGAATCGAAACCCAGTTGTCCACCACGGGCGGCACCAGCGACGGACGTTTTATTGCGCAGATTTGCCCGCAGGTAATTGAGCTTGGCCCGCCCAACGCGACCATCCACAAGATCAACGAGCATGTGCAGGTTGCGGACATTGAGCCTTTGAAAAATATTTACAAGCGCACCCTGCACAACCTGAACCGTCAGGCCTCGGCATGAATCTGCTGGAACTGATTGAAACCTCGACTGCGCGCTTGACGCAGGCGCAGGTGCACTTCGGTCACGGCACCACCAACGCCCAGGACGAAGCTGCCTGGCTGGTGCTTTGGCAGTTGGGTCTGCCACTCGACACCGAATTGGAAGGGCCGCAATCGCAAGCCCAACGCGCGGTGACTGCAACGGAGCAGGAGCAATGTGCGGCACTGATTGAAACCCGCATTGCAACCCGCAAGCCCGCCGCCTACCTGACCCGCGAGGCCTGGTTGCAGGGCGTGTCGTTTTACGTGGATGAGCGGGTGATTGTTCCGCGCTCCCTGATCGCTGAACTGCTGGTGGATGGCAGTCTGGATTACTGGCTCAGCGATCAAACCCACGCGGTGCTCGACATGTGCACCGGCAATGGCAGTCTGGCCATCATCGCAGCGATGGTGTATCCGGAAACGGTGGTGGACGGCGTGGATATTTCTGCCGACGCGCTGGCGGTTGCCAGCATCAACGTAGAGCGGCACCAGTTGCAGGACCGGGTTACCCTGTTTGCGGGCGATGGCTTGGCCGCAGCACCGCGCAGCTACGACTTGATTCTGTGCAACCCGCCCTATGTCAATGCCGGCAGCATGGCCGCCCTGCCCCCCGAATACCAGGCCGAGCCGGCCATTGCGCTGGATGGCAACACGGCGGGCAGCGCGGATGGTATGGACTTTATTCGCAGCTTTCTGGCCGCAGCGCCCCGCCATATGAACGAAGGCGCGGTGCTGGTTCTTGAAATCGGCCACGAACGCCCCTTCTTTGAAGCGGCTTTTCCTGATCTGGCGGCCATCTGGTTAGAAACCAGTGCCGGTGAAGACCAGGTTTTACTTTTGACGCGCGACGCGCTGCTTGCATGATTACTCTTAAAAATATCACCTTGCGCCGAGGCGCCAAGGTGCTGCTCGATGGCGCGACCGTCACACTGAACCCCGGTGAAAAAGTGGGCCTGGTGGGGCGCAACGGTGCGGGCAAATCCTCGCTGTTCGCGGTCCTGAATGGCACCCTGCACGAAGACGCGGGGGAATTTTTTATCCCGACCCAATGGCGCATGGGCCAGGTGGCGCAGGACATGCCTGAAACCTCGCAAAGCGCCACCGACTTTGTGGTGGAAGGCGATGTGCCCCTGACCGCCGCGCGTGCCGAAGTGGCCGCTGCTGAGGCAACCGATGACTACGACCGCATGGCCCACGCCTACATGGCG
>CAKZJN010000545.1 GCA_936943465.1 uncultured Rhodoferax sp. | reverse complement strand
ACGTCGTTGGCGGTCCGGTCTGCGATCGCAGACTCCAGGGCGCGATACAGGCCGCCCCGGTTGAGTAGACCGGTCAGCGCGTCGGTAAAGGACGCGGTTTCAGCGGCAAACCGGGCGCGGTACATGCCACGCAGGATGATCGAAAAATTCACCAGCGACAAGATGAACGCCACGGTCTGGGCAATGCGCAAGCGCGACACCGAAGCAATCGACTGCCGCTCCAGTTCGGTGGTGAACTGATTCATGGCGTCCAGGATTTCGCCATTGTGATCGGTCATGAATTGCGAAAAATTGGCCAGCTCGGCCTCGTCGCTGGGAATTTGCGGCCACTGGTTCAGCAAGCCGTGTACTTCACCTACCAGCAAGGCTGCTTTGCCTTCCACGCTTTGCAACTGAACCGGGCGACCGTCGCCGCCAATGGTCTGGCCGCCATTGGCAAAGGCCGACAGCGTGCGGCGAAAAGTCTGGTCGGCCTGAATCAGTTCAGCGGTGGACGCCGCGCGTTGCGCTGCGTTGCGCTTGGGGCTGGTTGCCAGCAAAGCTGACTTGGTGATGCGCTGCGACAGCATGCGCTGGCGTCCTGCCAGATTAATGGCAATAGCATCCCGTTCCGCCTGCCGCGCGATGGTGTAACTGAACGCCAGCGTACCGAGGTCCAGCACGACAAATGTGGCGACAGCCAGAACAAGTCGGTTTTTCATAGGTGTGGCGCCGTTAGCAAGCGCCTTAGTCAAGGGTACCAGCATTGGTACGCGGCTGACTAGTCAACCTACAAAGCGCTTTTGTCCGATATACAACAGTCCGTCAAAAATCAGGTTGTCCACCAGTTCAAAGGGGCGGGTCATGCTGGGTGCCATTTTCCAGGCGGCGCCGCCGGTCATGATGCACTTGGGCTCGGCGTTGCAGTGCTGGCGTACGTGCTGCACCATGCACTCCACCGCACCGGCAATGGCGTAGGTGCCGCCGCTGGTAAGTGCATCGCTGGTGTTGGTCGGGAAAGGTTTGACCTCGCCGGTGGGGACATGCAGCCCGGCGGTGCCGGACTCCAGCGCGCGCAACATGATGCCGTGGCCCGGCAAAATCAGGCCGCCCAGAAACCGGCCGGTGGCATCGACGGCTTCCACCGTCACTGCGGTTCCGACCATGACCACCACCATGGGCTGGTTGACGCCTTGCAGACGCATGTGCTGGTAGGCGCCGATCATGGCAACCCAGCGGTCAGCGCCCAGGCGGGTCGGGTGGTCGTAGCCGTTGACCAATCCGGCTTCGGCTTCACTGGCCACCACCCATTGGGGCGCGGCATCCCAGGGTTCCATTTGTTCTTCGACGCGGCGCCGGATGACGTCGCCGGCCACCACGCAGCCCAGAACCTGGCTGGGCGGCTGGATTTTGCTCCAGGGGCCCTCGGCCAGTTTTTCAATTTGCTCCAGAAATTCGGCGCCGTGGTCCAACAACCGGGCTCCGCTACGGGGCGACTCGTACAACGCCCATTTCAGGCGCGTGTTGCCGATGTCTATGGCGAGAAAGCTCATAACGGCGATCAGCCTTGGCGCCAGGGCAGGCCTGCAAGGCGCCAGCCACCCTTGTTGCCACGGTGGGCGTCGCCGTCCGGATCGCCCTCGAAGCCTTCGAGAATGTTGTAGGCAGTAAGCCCCAATTCGGTGGCACGCTTGGCAGCCGCAACCGAGCGCACCCCGCTGCGGCACAACAGCACCAATTTTTTGCCGGCTGCTGCGACCTGAATGGCGGCGTCAAAGTCGGCGTTCATGGCCATGCCAGGCCATTGCTTCCAGGCGACCGCCACAGCGCCCGGCACAAAGCCGACCCATTCGCGTTCGGCATCGGTGCGCACATCGACCAATACCGCTTCACCGGCCTGAAACCAGGCATAGGCCAAGGCGCCACTGACGTCGCCGGCATAGCCTTCGGCGGGCCGAACGCTGGTGACGGCCGCGCCGTCGGCATCGTGGCGCACGCCCGAAGTCAGGTTGGCGGGCACCGCTTCGTCGATGCGGCGGGGCTTGGGAAGATTGAGAGCATCCATGATGGCGATAAATTCTTGCAAGGTTTTGCCGGCAACCCGGGCGTTGTGTTGCTTTTCGTGCCCGATCGTGGAGTGGGTTCGGCCCTGGTAGTCGTGGCCGGGCCAGACCGTGGTGGCATCGGGCAGGGTGAACAGAACCTGGGTGAGGCTGTGGTACATCGCCTCGGCGCTGCCCGACTGGAAGTCCGTTCGGCCACAGCCATTGATAAGCAGGGTGTCGCCGGTAAAGACGTGGTCGCGCCAGACAAAGCTCATGCTGCCGCTGGTGTGGCCGGGGGTGCTTAGCGCCTTGAGGGTTTCGCCACCAAATTGCAGGGTGTCACCGTCATGCAATTGCATGGCTGCGGTGTGAATGCCACAACCCGCCGGGGCGGCGGTGCGGGCGCCGGCATGCTCGGCCAGTTGGCCCGCGCTGGTGATGTGGTCGGCATGGGCGTGGGTTTCAACCGACCACAGCAAGCGAAGCCCGTGCTTGCGCAAGAGCGCCAGATCGCGTTCGATCTGCTCGTCTACCGGGTCAATGATCAGTGCCTCAAGCGTGATCGGATCGAACAGCACATAGGTGTAGGTGCTGGACGCGGTATCAAAAAGCTGTAGGGGTTGCATGGCGAGCGGGCTGTTTTGCCTCGCAGTGTAGCCATTTGTAACTGGGAAAAGGCAGCGCCACAGCCGAATTGGCCTGCGGTTTACCCTAGGCCAATCGGTTACGGCATGGTTACACCGCTTAGTTGATGCGGGCCAGTAGCGTTTCCATGTCCTTGATCATGGCGTCGAGATCCGTCTTTTGCGCCTCGTCGGGTTGCATACGAACGTTGAGTTCCTGCTCCAGGAAGCACACCGTCATGCGCAGGTAGGTACTGTCCAGCGCTTTGCGCACGGCCGAGAACTGCTGACCAATTTTCAGGCAGTTCTCGCCTTCTTCCACCATGCGCTGGATGCCGCGCAACTGGCCTTCGGCGCGGCGAAGGCGATTCAGTACGTCGGTTCTTGCAGATTGATCCTTTAAAACGCTCATGGCGCATTTCTCCGAGAAGATGCTAGTGGGTGCCATTGTTGCAGTTCTCCCGGTGAGTTTGAAGAGCCATGAAGGCGTTTGGGAACTATTTGCTGCAGGCCAGGTTGGACTCCGGCACGCCCAGCTTCTTCAGGATGAGGCCCATGGGGCAGAAGTTGGTAATGCCGAA
>CAKZJN010000544.1 GCA_936943465.1 uncultured Rhodoferax sp. | reverse complement strand
GCCTTCACCATCGGCTGCAACTCATGCGGACAATTTAGGTCGTCCAGTGGATCCAGGCTATTGGCATCGCGTCGGGCAATGGCCCGGCTCAGGTCGGTCAGCGGGCCAAGTCCTCGCCACACCGTCACCCAGACCAACAGGATAAACAGCGGCATGCCCAATACGACCGGATCGGTTGCCAGCACAACGATGCCACGCACCAATTCATTGCGGTCGTCTTGCCGCTCTGAAACCATGGCCAACATCGTCTCACTGGAGTCCCGGATGCTGTAGGTGCGCCAGGCTTTGCCCTCTTCGTCGGTCCCAAATGAAAAGCCAATGCTTTTTGTCATGGGGGCCAGGGGCGCATTGGCGGACCGGAAGACCAACTCGCCATTGCGCCAAAGTTGGTAGCGCATATTCATGCCGTGTTGAATATTCTTACGGACGACGGATGCGTCGACTACCTGTGCAGCTTCCAGCGGAGGCTTGGCGGGTTGCGCTGCCAGAAAGTGTCCCGGTGTGACGCTTTGCGGCAGATCGGGCCACTTTTGAAACAATTGCAGAATGGTTTCTGTCGGGTCGTGATGGCTTACGGCAGGGTCTGGTTCGGTAATGCGCAGGAGCGCAAGGGCGGTGTGTGAAAGGTGGATGTCATACAGTTCGTTTAGCTCGCGCAGGTTCTGTTTGAGCGTAAAGACTGCAACCAAGCTCCAGTAGATGCAGCTCGCCGCAAACAGACTGGTGAGCAGGCGCCGCCTGAGCGAGTATTTTCTGCTCCAGAGCTTCATGGGGAGGCCGTGAGGCTGTAGCCGACGCCCCGAATGGTCAGCAAATTGAGCCCCACCATTTTGTGCCGCAGATTGTGGATGTGCACCTCAATGGAGTTGCTGTCCCGCTGGCGCTCTTCTCCGTAAACGGCTTCTTCAATTTGCTTGCGGGTGACGATTAGGCCGGCATGGCTGATGAGCACTTTCAGAATCTCAAACTCACGCTTGGAAAGGGACAACGCCGTGCCCTTATGGGTCACCATTCGAGTCTCCACGTCCATGACCAAGTCTTCCAGTATGAACTTGCCATCGCTACCTGAGCGCCTGATCAGTGCTTTGAGTCGGGCTACCAGTTCTTCAATGTCGGTGGTCTTGGAGACGAAGTCGTCGGCCCCCTGATTGAACGCTTGTACCTTGTCTTCGGTCGCTTCGCGGGCAGTCAGTATCAGGGCGGGTAACAGATTGCCTTGCGATCGCAGCGTGCGTAGTACATCCATGCCCGATATGCCTGGCAACCCCAGGTCCAGAACCAAGGCGTGAAACGACTGGTTGGCGATGCACTCCAGACCACTCTCGCCATCTTTGACCCAGACGACATCGAAGCCGGAGCTGATTAGCGCAGCCTGCAGTCCCATCCCAATCAGGGTATTGTCTTCAACAACCAATATTCGCATGTTCGAGAAATGAGTCTTTCAACGGCTTCAACACAAAGTCATCGTAGTTATGGTTTTGGAGCCCGGGCCGCTTGGCCGCACCTTCTTTTCGCTAGCCTTGAGGTGACAGACTGCCTTCCTGAATCAATTGCTTGATGTCTCGCAGCAATGCCTTTTCATCCATTCCATACGGAGCCAAGAGGCGTAACCTGCCCTGCAAGTCGTAGATGTAGCTCGATGCCGTATGGTCCATGGTGTAGCTAGTCGGTGTACTGCCCTCTACGCGCTGGTAGAAGACCTGAAACTCGCGCGCCACCTGCGGAAGGCCCTTAGTGGTGGGTATCAAAGCCAGAAATGTCGGATCGAAGTTCTCCATGTAGGCCTTGAGTACCTCCTGGGTATCGCGGTCGGGATCTACGGTCACAAACAGCAACTGGAGCCGCTCCGAGTCCTTCCCCAATTCTGACTTTATGCGTGCCATGGTCGACATGGAAGTGGGGCAAACATCAGGGCACTGGGTGTACCCAAAGAACAGAACAACGATTTTTCCTTCGAAGTCCGATAGCCGCCGCGTCTTCCCATCGTGATCCGTGAGCTCAAAGGTTTGTGCGAAATCGGATCCGGTAATGTCGGCTGACGAAAATAGGAGACGGGGAAGTGCGTGTCGCCCTACGAATACAAGTGCACCCGTCAGTAGCACCAGCAACCCAAGGCCGATCAGAACTTTTTTCCGATGCAGCGGAGTAACGAAAAAAGCCAAGACTTGTTTTGTTTCAAGCATATGCAAATGGGTTCATTAATTAACAGGCAACGCGTTCGATCGGGGCTGCCATCTCAACGGTCGTCAATTTCGGCCGATAGGGCTTGGTAAAAATCACCGCGTAGGTGCCGGGGTATGTGGCGCCCAATGGCCATGCTGCGACCAGACTCCCGCAAAACCAAAAGTCCACCGGCTCTCTGGGGCATGCAAATGCTTACCCATTTCCGGTTAAAACGCTGGGTGTGCAGAGTTGAGCCCTGTCGTACCTGCACCTCCACATGGCCGCCCACAACGCGCACTCTTTCGTTATCCGCGGCATTGCGTGCGTAGGCAAAAAACACTGCTGCGAGCACGAAAAGTTCAAGGCCACTGAAGAAGGTGACCCAGGTAGCGCCCTTCAAAAAGAAACCCATACCGATCAAGGCGGAGGGGAGCGCGATCAGCATGAGTACGCACAGCATATGACCCGGTTTCATCGAGCAATTGCGCTGCATCTGCCACGATATGGCGCCATCGGGCTCCTGGGTGGGCGCCATGCGCTGGCGCACACCCCGGTCTGCCCAATCCACTTCCTTATGGCAATAGCCTTCATCGTCTACAGTGCGTGCGCCGGTTATTGACACATCAGATGACGGGCTCATAGGGCTCCCTTGGTCAAGCTGAGATCCAGTATGAAAAACAAGAGCGCCAGCATGACTCCGGCATTCAAGTGGGGGACCCACTTGATCAGCAATAAGAGCCATGGAGGTACAAGGGCGGTAGGCTGGGGTGCGGGTTCGCTCGTGCTAGCCATATGAGGTGCTCCTACACCGCTGCGCTGACCGCATACGTTGCGTGGGCCAGCTTGTTGGTCCACACCTGCGCGCTGGCGTTGCTCGTGCCGAATTGCTTCGGCAAAAAGTCATCTAGCTCCCGGCAAACCGTCTGCGACGCTGTGCCCAACACGCTGGAAAAGTCCTTGAGTGTTGGCAGTTCAGCGTCTGAGAAGCAGAGGTTCTTTCCGCCCAGCGAATCCGCGAGCAGCTTGAGCAAATACGCCATGCGCACTTTGATAGACCCGGTTCGCAGGCGCACCATCGTTTCGCTCTGCCGCTGAAGCTGAAGCAGCCCGTCATACAGCAACGTGGTAGCGGCTTCGGTGCAGTCGGTGCGGTCCGGCATTGCCCAAGCGTTGGTGAGCGCATAGGTTGTGTAGGTGTAGGGCATTCCACCGGAAGCTTCCACGCCGAGCAGATCACCCGGCAATGCCAGATTGACAATGCCGGCATCACCCAGCCCCTCGCGCTTGATCACCATGACTCCATGCAGGAGCCTCCATACTTCGCCGGTTTGCCCCTGAATCAGAAGAGGCGACCCCTTGGAAACACTTTTCGACATATCTTTCCCCCAACGGGGCGACAGAGCCACGCATTGCGCGGGTCTGCGCCCCAATCAATCCATGAATGAATTGCCGCCTGCAAAAGGCGGCGGCCAGCATCTAGGCCAACGGAGGCGCTCTAAGCGGGGGAGGTGAAGAGGTATTGCGCAGCCAGAGGACTTGCTGCGTTGGTCGGATCGCGAGCGCAATGGCTACGTAGGCAGCCGGATTGAAGGGGTGTTGCGCAACGGGTGGAACCGGTGGCGTGCAAAGCGGGCAGTCAAGCCCGGTTGGCGAAGCTTCAGGGTCCAAGCCATCGCTGCTCACCCACTTGGCTGCTCCGGACGCGCTACA
Organism: uncultured Rhodoferax sp.; assembly: GCA_936943465.1. GTDB lineage: Bacteria > Pseudomonadota > Gammaproteobacteria > Burkholderiales > Burkholderiaceae_C > Allorhodoferax. The sequence goes on along the minus strand of CAKZJN010000544.1, from coordinate 8,171 downwards.
AACAATCTGCAGACCCTGCGCCTTGAACCAAGGCATTGCCGATGAAAAACCGACGAACAGCAACGCCCATATCAGAACGATATGGGAAAGGTTACGGGCGTTTCGCAGGTTTTGCACGGGATGAGGGAAGGCCAAGACAAGCAAAAGTTTGGTGCGTGATGGTACACCTACGTATATTCATCTCCAACACTTGGCTGCACATAGTTTGACCGCCCGCAATATGTTGATCGATGCCATCGTCATCTTTAGGTAAGGCGACAGGGGGCAGTTCATGCCTACAAAGGGATGCACTTTAGGGGCGATGGTTGTCGACTTCTGAGAGTCTTCCTCCAGCCAAATCACATTGCTATGCAAATAGTTTCTTAATCTTGATTTTGCGTACAGCCTGATTCCTAAGCAACATTTATAAGAGCGCGAGAAGCATGGTGCTAGCAGCAATAGTTCTTGATTAATGTCAGTCTTTGAATCCTTGTAGACATTTAGAATTTTTGTATATGTCTCTGTTTCACTCCCTTCGTTCATCACAATGGCTAGCCCGTTTGGCTTTGCTATGGTTTGTGTTGACATTGGGAGCAGCGGTCGCTTCGCCGGTGCTTCATCAGCAAGGCGAGGTAGAGATTTGTTCCGGCATGGGCATGCAGAAGGTGCTGGTCAATGATGACGGCACGACCACCACCAGCGCTGTCTCCGGCATCTCTTGTCCCTTGTGTCTCGCGGTTGGCACTCCGCCCCAGACTGCGCAACCCCTTGTGGCAACAGAGCATGCACTTGGACGTCTGACATCAAGCTCTCCTGTTGTACAGGCTGAAACTCTAACTGCCTCGCCGCCACCGGCGCGTGGTCCCCCTCAAACTTGCTGAAGAAACACCCCAGGGTCTGGCCATCTAGATCCTGAAGCCCGCTTTACGCCGGGATTAAGTGCACGCCTGTGAAGCAGGCGGAGCATATGTTTTTCCAAACAAGTTAAAGAATATGAACAGCCAATATATTGCCGCATTGACACCGCGCCTGTCATTGCTAAGTGCAGCGTTACTCGCTGCCATTTATTCGGGTGCATCCGCACAACCCATTCCCAAATTAAGCGAAGTCACCGTTTGGGCTGATCGCGTCGAACGCACAGATACCGTACTTGATGAGAATCAGATTGCACGCCGCCGAGCCTCAACCAGTGATGCAGCCAGACTATTGGAAGATGCGCCGGGCATAAGTTTGTACAACGCAGGTGGAGTATCCAGTTTGCCCGCCATCAACGGATTAGCTGATGATCGCTTACGGATCAAAGTAGATGGAATGGACTTAATTGCGTCTTGTCCAAACCATATGAACTCGCCACTGTCCTACGTGGATCCAACTCAGTTGCAGTCGATCCAGGTCTACCCTGGCGTCTCACCGGTAAGTGTAGGAGGCGACAGCATAGGTGGTAGCGTGGTGGTTAAGTCGGCGTCTCCCGACTTTGCCGCCCCTGGACAGGGACTACTCCAAAAGGGTGTTGTCGGTCTCAGCTACCGCAACAATGGGGAGGCCAAGAACATCAATCTCGGCGCCACAATTGCGAGCGAGACTGTAAGTCTAAGTTACAAGGCCTCGTCTGCTGAAGCCGGCAATTACAAGGCCGGGGATAACTTTAAGAGCTACACGCAAATTCGACCAGCCGCACCTGTCGCTGGCGTCAACTATGGATCCACACTATCAAAGGATGAAGTGGGTTCCACTGCCTACCAGGCGCGCAACCAATTGTTGACGTTGGCGCTAAAGGGTGACACCAGCCTGATCGAGGGGTCCTATGGTTACCAAGATATCCCCTACGAGATGTATCCAAACCAACGGATGGACATGCTTGGCAACACCGCAGAACGCTACAACCTCCGTTACCAAAGTCAATGGGACAAGGGACAGTTAGAGATTCGTGGCTACCACGAATACGTAGACCATCACATGGACTTTGGGGCTGACAAGGTCCTGTACTACGGTGCCATTACCGCCAACAGTGTTGTCTACCCTGTAAACGGTATGCCCATGAATACGACCGGACGCACCGATGGAATATCTGCGACCGCTGAACTGGAAATCACAGACACCCGCCTCGCAAGATTTGGCGCTCAGTGGCAACAGTACCGCCTCAATGATTGGTGGCCTCCATCGCCGGATTGCGGGGTAGGCAACTGCACTGGCGGTATGGCTCCAAATACATTCTGGAACGTTAAGGACGGCAAGCGTGACCGCCAAGCAATTTTTGGTGAAGTCGAGTCTCGTTGGAACGCGCAATGGTTCAGTCAAGTTGGCTTGCGGCTTGAACAGATTGACACCAATGTCGGTGCAGCTGCAGGGTACAACACTGGCATGATGTACGTAGGCAGCGCCATCAGTTCAACCGGTGGAGCTGCAGTCTACAACGCACAGGGCAAGAGCAAGAGCGACAGCAATATAGACTGGAGTGCAATTGGCAGATACACCCCAGATAGCCAGCGAACCTTTGAGCTTGGAGTTGCGCAAAAAACCAGATCTCCCAATCTGTACGAACGCTACGCATGGTCGACCAACTCCATGGCCATGGAAATGGTCAATTTTGTTGGTGACGGAAACGGTTATGTTGGCAACCCTAACCTCAAACCCGAGGTTGCCCACACGGTCAGTCTGACCGGCGACTGGCGCGGAGCAGAAGAAGGATCACAGTTCACCGTCACTCCGTTTTACACCCACGTGCAAGACTACATTGACGCGAGTCGCAGTTATCCTGGTGCTACCGCCGCCAACACAACCGCAACGACTGGTTTCGTTAAGCTCCAGTATGTCAATCAGGAGGCGCGCCTCTACGGATTGAATATGTCCGGGCGGATGCCTCTTGCCACCAGTGCCATGGGGCAGTGGAGCCTTAAGGGCTTGCTGAATTTCACTAGCGGTAAAAATCTGACGACAGGTGACAGTCTGTACAACGTAATGCCTGCCAATGCAAGACTTACGCTGCAACAAAAGCTAGACGGCTGGGAGAACTCGGCTGAGATCGTTGCAGTCGCTGCAAAAAGCGAAGTGTCTGCTACGCGAAACGAAGTTCCAACGTCGTCATACGGCCTACTCAACTTGCGCGCCAGTTACAGTCGCAAACAACTGCAGCTTGATTTTGGCGTCGAGAATGTACTGAACAAAATGTATTACCAACCACTGGGCGGCGCCTATGTCGCACAGGGATACACCATGTCATTCAACAAGGAGGTAGGGACCAACAACGCTTCTGCTTGGGGCACAGGAGTTCCAGGCATGGGCCGCTCGTTCTATGCCGGCATGAGCTACAAGTTCTAGGCAATGTCAGCAGGTCAGTTCGCCACCAACGGTGAACTGACCGTGCAAAGTTAGACAATCATTAGGGGAGTTGTGCGAACACCGCACACCCGACCAACCAAGTTACACACGCAACAGGAATCTGGTTTACTTCGCAGAACCGGAACAGACCAGCACGAAGCAGGCTAGTTGTTTGGCGTTGCGCAAGGGTTGCATGGGCGAATTATTGCAGCACGCAGCGTAGGCCAGCGCTCGCGCTAACCACCTTCAATGAATGGCAGCTGCGACGATGATGCAGATGCCCAGCGACATGGCGGCCACCACCAGTGCCAGCGCCTGGTTCTGCTTTTCTACAATCTCTTCCCACAGGTTATAGGGCGTGATTTTGTCGATGATGACAAAGCAGATCCAGAAAATCAGCACCCCCATCAACGCGAACACAATAGAGCCCAACAAGACCTCTGGTTTGATCCATTCCATGCTGTATTCCTCGTTCCTCGTTACACCAGCCGCTAGCTTACGCGCAATCAAGCCGTTTTGCGCCGCCGCCCTGGCCCTTGCGCTGGCCTTGCCGGGGGCGCAAGCGGCTTCGATGCTGGACCTGCCCGACCTGAGCGCGATGGTGGACTACAAGCCCAAGACGCCCTTGCGCGTGTACACCAGCGACGGCGTGCTGATTGGCGAGTTCGGCCAGGAACGCCGCGAGTTTGTGGCCATCAAGGACATTCCGCTGATCCAAAAGCAGGCGCTGCTGGCGATTGAAGATTCGCGCTTTTACGAGCATGGCGGGGTCGACTTCAAGGGCGTGGCACGCGCCGTGATTGCCGATCTGACCGGCGGCCTCAAGCAGGGCGCCTCCACCATCACCATGCAGGTGGCGCGCGACTTTTACCTGACCAAGGAAAAGCTGCTATCGCGCAAGATTACCGAGGTGATGCTGGCCTACAAGATGGAGCGCACGCTCACCAAAGACCAGATTCTGGAGCTCTACATGAACCAGGTCTATCTGGGGCAGCGCGCGTACGGCTTCAGCAGCGCGGCCCGGATTTACTTTGGCAAGGCGCTCAAAGACGTAACGATTGCGCAAGCCGCCATGCTGGCCGGGTTGCCGCAGGCTCCGAGCACCGTCAACCCGGTGGCCAACCCGACGCGCGCCAAGGCCCGCCAGATGCTGGTCTTGAAGCGCATGCACTACCTGAAGTACATCACCGATGCGCAACTGAAAGCCGCGCAGACCGAAGACCTGCGTGTGCGCATGGACGGCCAGAGCTACAACAACAAGGCGCAGTACGTGGCCGAGATGGTGCGGCAGAGCATGGTGGCGCAGTTCAAGGACGACACCTACACGCGCGGCATCAACGTCACCACCACGCTGATCAGCGCCGAGCAGGACGCCGCCTACGACGCCCTGCGCCGCAATGTGCTGGCCTACGACCAACGCCACGGCTTTCGCGGGCCCGAAGGGTTCGTAGAGTTGCCCAAGAACAGTGCCGAGCAGCCAAAGGCGATCGAGGTCGCACTGCAACCGCACCCGGCCAGCGACAAGCTGGTGGCAGCGGTGGTCCTATCGGTCACACCGCAGAGCGTGCGCGCCGCCCTGGCCAATGGCGACACGATTGATATCGGCGCAGACGGCGTGCGCTGGGCGGCAGCCGGTTTGTCGCCCAAGGCCGCTGCACCGCTCAAGATCAAACCCGGTTCCATCCTGCGCGTGGTACAGGACGGCAAGGGCCGCTGGAGCATCAGCCAGTTACCGAATGTGGGCAGTGCCTTTGTGGCGCTCAACAACCAGACCGGCGCTTACCGGGCGCTGGTGGGCGGCTTTGATTTCAATGCCAGCCAGTTCAACCACGCCACCCAGGCCTGGCGCCAACCGGGCTCCAGCATCAAGCCCTTCATTTACTCGGCTGCGCTGGAAAAAGGCTATTCGCCCGCCACCCAGGTCAACGACGCGCCGCTGACGCTCACCAGCGCCGAGACCGGTGGCCAGCCCTGGTCGCCGCAAAACGATGACGATGTGTACGACGGCCCCATCACCCTGCGCCGCGCGCTGGCGGTGTCCAAAAATGTGCCGGCGGTGCGCTTGCTGCGCGCCATCACACCGCAATACGCCCACGACTTTTTGCCGCGCTTTGGCTTTGATGGCGCCAAGCACCCGGTCAACTACACGCTGTCACTCGGCACCGGCTCGGTCACGCCACTCCAAATGGCGGGCGCCTATTCGGTGTTTGCCAATGGCGGCTTTTCGGTTGCGCCCTACCTGATCCAGAAGGTGACCGACGCGCGCGGTGCGGTGCTGTTTGAAGCCAAACCGGTGGCGGTCGCGCAGGAAACCGACCGCGTGCTGGACGCCCGCAACGCTTTTGTGACCACCAGCATGCTGCACGAGGTGACGGTGAGCGGCACCGCTGCCGCCAGCCAGAAACTGGGCCGCCCCGACCTGGCCGGCAAGACCGGCACCAGCAGCGATGCCTTTGATGGCTGGTTCGCCGGTTTTAGTGGCAACTGCACCGCGGTGGCTTGGATGGGCTATGACGAGCCACAGTCGCTTGGCAGTCGCGAATTCGGCTCTACGCTGGCCCTGCCGATCTGGATGGACTACATGGCTGTTGCCCTCAAAGGCAAGCCGCCTTACGCCATGCCGCAACCGGCCGGGGTGTCGCAGGTGCAAGGCGACTGGGAATTGGATGAGTTTCAGGGCAGCGCGGGTGTACGCTCTATTGACCTTGATTTGCTGGATCGCCTCAAGGGATTGCTAGGAGTGCACTGACGTGGTGAAGCAGGACAACTATTACGAATTCATTGGCGTGTCGCCCCAGGCGTCGGCCATGGAGATTACGCGCGCCTATCGCGCCCTGCTGAAAAAGTGGGAGTCGGAAGGCGACCCGGCAGACCCGCAATTTGCCGCCCGCAAGCAGCAACTGGAACAAGCCAACGCCACGTTGCAGAACCCCGCCCTCCGGAAGAAACACGACGAGCATCTGGCCTGGCTGGAGGCCCGCAGCCGCCTGGATGCAGACAAAGCCAAGCACCTGGCGCAACGGCTGAAAGACGAGCAGGAGGCGGAAAAGCGCGCCACTGCCGCCGCCACGCAGCGCGCCGCCACAGAGGCCAAGCGGGCCCGCGAGGCGGCCGAAGCCCAGGCCGAGCTGGACCGCATCAATGCCGAAGCCGAAGCACGCTTCCGCCAGTTGCGCGAGGAGCGCCTGCCGTTTGCCGATACCCAACCCGTCATGGATAAAGCGGACGACGACGAGCCCGAGCCGGACGCTGAGGAATTGGTGCAGCCAACACCGGTACCCGCAAATGGTCGCATCCCCAAAAAGGTGGTGCTGGCAGGCGGGGCCGGTGCGGCTCTGCTGTTGTTGCTGGTGGTTTTTCTGGTTCTACGGCCCGGTAACAAGGCACCCGCCGCCGCAACGACTCCGCCGGTTGCCGAGATTGCTGCGGCGGCCGCGTCAGTGGAGCCCGCCGCCAGCGCGCCGCAAGCAGCGGCTGAGCCGGCGCAGGGCCAGGCGTCTGATCCGGCCGTAGCCAAGGTGGCCCCCAAGCCCTCCAAGGCCAAACCGCTGTCGCCTGAGGCGCAGCAGTACCTGGAGGCACTCAAGCGGGTGGAGGCTGCGCACCCGGAACTGAACCCCAAGCACGCGGCCTACCGCCCCGATCTGGTGGCCTTTGTGGCATCGCGGATGAAGGTACACGCCAAGGCCGGCTACACCCAGCCCAGAGCGCTGGAAGTGGCGGTGCGTGATCTTGAAACCCAGGACCAGATCAACCGCGCCATTGCACAGCACAAGGTCCAGAAGGAGAGCGCCACGCCGGAAAAGCCCGTGGTTGCCGACAAGGGCGGGCACAGTGGCTTTGATGCCAAGTGCCGCTGGCTCAACTCGATGGAATGGTCCTGCAAGTAGCTGAGGGGCCAGCGGTTTTGCCCGTGTGAGGGTTCAGGCGGGCTTAAGGGTGAGCAAGGTGATTTCGGCGCGAAAGTGGCGCTTGGGTGGCCCCCAATAGCCGGTTCCCACCGAGGTATAGCTCCACATGCTGCCAAAGCGGTGCAGCCCGCTCACCACCGGCTGCTGCATGCGCACAAAGTGATTCCAGGGCCACCACTGGCCGCCATGGGTGTGACCGTGCAACGCCAGGTGGTAACCCGCCAAAGCGCCCGCTGGCGCGGTAACCGGCTGATGCGCCAGCAGCAGGCGCACATCGGCGGCTTCGCCCGCCCCCCGAATGGCAGCCTGCGGATCACACGCCCACTCCGGCATAAAGCGCCCGGTCGAATGGTCGGTCACGCCCGCCACGGCCAGCGTGGCGCCGTCGCGGTGGACGATGAAATGCTGGTTCAGCAGCACCTGTAAACCCAGGCGGCGAAACTCCTGCACCCAAGCCGTAGCCCCGCTGTACAGCTCGTGGTTGCCCAGCACCAGAGCCACTCCCTCAGTGGCTTTCAGTTGCTGCAAGGGTGCAACATGCGGCCGCAAGGTGGGCACATCGCCATCCACCACGTCGCCGGTAATGGCCACCAAATCAGCCTGCAAGGCGTTGACCTGGTCCACGATGCGCTGCAGATACACATGGTCAATGGTCGGCCCCACATGCAGGTCGGTGATCTGGACGATGCGAAAGCCATGCAAGGCAGTCGGCAGGCCGTCGATAGGAATGTCCACCGCCACCACCGCCGGAGGCATGCGCGCCACCACAAAGCCGCTCACCGTCGCCAGCACCGCCAGCGCCACGGCTCCCCAGGCACTGGCCTCATGCCAAGGCAGAACTGGCACGCCTAAACCCTCCAATACGGGCAACAGCAGCACACGCATCAGCGCCAGCACCAGCAGGCTGGAGAGCAACCCCAGGGCCAGCAAACCGCTCCAGGACAGCACAACACCCAGACGCGG
>CAKZJN010000543.1 GCA_936943465.1 uncultured Rhodoferax sp. | reverse complement strand
GGATCGGGCTTGTAGCCCGCGTGAACGGCCAGGGTTTCGAATTTATGGGACATGGATGGGGTCTTCCTTGTGTTGTGAGTTTTGCAATCCAAAATGCGGCGTGAGGCCGAGAGTTTATGCGTTGTTCTAGACGACCGCTCTGCATGCCACCTAGTCCGCGCCGTGGTAGTGTTGCACTCCTCAAAAACCAACCCTTAAAGAGACTTTGCAATGAGCTTGAAATTCACCCAGGACCACGAATGGCTGCAGCTGAACGGCGAAACCGCCACCGTCGGCATCACCGTTCACGCGCAGGACGCGCTGGGCGATGTGGTTTTTGTCGAACTTCCTGAGGTCGGAAAAACCTTTGCCAAAGGTGATGTGGCCGGCGTGGTGGAGTCGGTCAAGGCAGCCGCAGACGTGTACATGCCGTTGGATGGCACCATTACCGAAGTCAACGAGGACTTGCGCGCCGACCCATCGCTGGCCAACAGTGCGCCTCAAGGTGCGGGCTGGTTCTTTCGCATCACTCTGTCCGACCCGTCCCAACTGGACGCTCTGCTGGACGAAACGGCCTACACCACATTTGCTGCGTCTGCCTGAGCGCGGCTACCTCGGTCAGGTTGAAGTTGCAGCGCGCCGCCTCGCGCAGCGAGCGCAATTGTTGGAAGTTCACTTCTTGCTATAGATCTGGTCGAAGCTGCCACCGTCGGCAAAGTGTTCCTTGTCGGCCTTTTCCCAGCCGCCAAAGGCCTGGTCGATGGTGAACAGATTGAGCTTGGCAAACTGCTTCGCGTACTTTGCTTTGGCCTTCTCTGACACGGCGGGGCGGTAGAAGTTCTTGCCGGCAATGTCCTGACCTTCTTCGGTGTAGAGGTACTTCAGGTATTCCTCGGCCACGGCGCGTGTGCCCTTCTTGTCCACGTTCTTGTCCACCACCGTGACGGGTGGCTCGGCCAGGATGCTCAAGGGCGGTGCAATCACATCAAACTTGGCACCGAATTCTTTGTCCAGCAAATAGGCTTCGTTTTCCCAGGCAATCAGCACATCGCCCTGGTTGCGCTGGGCAAAGGTAATGGTAGAGCCGCGTGCGCCGGTGTCGAGCACGGGCACGTTGGCGTACAGCTTGGCGACAAATTCTTTGGCCTTGACATCACCGCCGTACTTGCGCTTGGCAAACTCCCAGGCGGCCAGATAGTTCCAGCGCGCACCACCGGAGGTCTTGGGGTTGGGGGTGATCACCTTCACGTCCGGGCGGACCAGATCGTCCCAGTCCTTGATGCCCTTGGGGTTGCCTTCGCGTACCGCAAAGATGATGGTGCTGGTGTAAGGCGACGAGTTATGGGGCAGGCGCTTTTGCCAGTCTTTGGGCAGCCAGCCACCGTTTTTGGCAATGGCGTCAATGTCGCCGGCCAGCGCAATGGTGACCACATCGGCATCCAGACCGTCAATCACCGAGCGGGCCTGCTTGCCGGAGCCGCCGTGGCTTTGCTTGATGGTGACGTCCTGGCCGGTCTTGGCCTTCCAGTACTTGGCAAAAGCCGCGTTGTACTCAACGTACAGCTCGCGGGTGGGGTCGTAGGACACGTTCAGCAGTGTCACGGCCTGCGCTAAGGCACCAAAGGAGGCGCCGGCCAGTGCCATGGCAGCAGCCAGCTTGAGAAACGGACGGCGGGAAATGCGGGAAAGTGTTTGGCGATTGGCCATGATCAACTCCAAAATATTTGCAACGCAACAGTGCGATGGGCCGGATTTTGGAAGGAGACACTTAAAACAGGAACGACTTAATCGTCAGCTGCAAATTACGAAATCACCTAAGACGCGGATGCACATATGCTTATGCCGGCAAGGGGGTTTTGTAGCGCTGCGGAATAAGTGGCGCGGTACCATGCCAGCCTAAAGCACCGCAGCCCAGCTCCCCCATGTTTGACCGCCACGCCCTCGCCCTCCTGCGTCCCGCCGTTACCGCGCTGGGCACTGTATTGGCGCGGCGGGGTGTACGGGCCAACCACCTGACGGTTGCGGGGCTGTTGCTGGGGTTGGGCTCTGCGGTGTGCATTGCGCTGCAGTGGTTTGGGGTGGGTGCCGTACTGATCTTGCTGTCACGGCTCTGCGATGCACTTGACGGCGCAGTGGCCCGGCAAAACCAGCCGACCGATGCCGGCGCCTTTCTGGACATTGCCTTTGACTTTTTGTTTTACGCCAGCGTGCCATTGGGCTTTGCCATTGCAGAACCCGAGCAAAACGCACTGCCAGCCGCCGTGTTGTTGGCCGGATTCATTGGCACCGGCTCCAGCTTTCTGGCCTTTTCTGCGCTGGCAGCCAAGCGCAATCTGCAGAGTACGGCTTACCCCGACAAATCGATTTATTACCTGGGCGGCCTGACCGAGGCCACCGAAACCATTGCGGTGTTTCTGGCCATGTGCGTGTGGCCGCAACACTTTGCGGTGTTGGCCTACGGGTTTGCGGCGTTGTGTGCGCTTACCACCGGCATGCGTATTGGGTGGGGCTGGAGGGCGTTTCAGTGAGGGCGTCGCGCCTTTTGCTACTGGCCTGCGTCGTACTGGCGCCGGTGTTGTTCTTTGCCCTTGACCTGGGCAGCTTTCTGACGCTCGAAACGCTGCAGCAGCGCCGTGCCGATTTTGGTGTGCTGTACGCCGGTCACCCCTGGCAGGTGCGGGGCGCGTTCTTTGTCCTGTGTCTGGCAACGGCCTCCCTATCGCTACCGGGGGCGTCCCTGCTGATGGTGGCCGGGGGCGCGGTGTTCGGATTCTTCTGGGGGCTGCTGCTGTCATCCTTTGCCTTTGCGTTGGGTGCCACGGTGTCGTTCCGGATGGCGCGCTGGCTGCTGCGCGACTGGGTGCAGGTGCGCTTTGCGACCCAGTTCGACGAGATCAATGCCGGCGTCGAGCGCGCCGGCGGACTGTATCTGGTGAGCCTGCGGCTGATCCCGGTGGTGCCCTTCTTTCTGATCAACCTCACCATGGGGCTAACCACGCTGCGAACCGCCACGTTTTACGCGGCCACCCAACTCGGCATGCTGGCCAGCACGGCGGTTTATGTGAATGCAGGAACCCAACTGGCTTCGCTGCACAGCTTGAGCGACGGGGTAAGCCCCGGCGTGCTGGCTTCGCTGGCCCTGATGGGCGCACTGCCGCTGCTGGTTCGGCGGGTGTTGCGCCATTGGGAACGACGCCGTGCGCTGGGCCGCTGGCGCGGCAGTCGGCCCCGCCGTTTTGACCGCAACTTGATCGTCATTGGTGCGGGGGCCGGCGGACTGGTAGCGGCCAACATTGCCGCAGCGCTCAAGGCCAAGGTCACGCTGGTTGAAGCCCGCGCCATGGGTGGCGACTGCCTGAACACTGGCTGCGTGCCCAGCAAGGCCCTGATCCGCAGCGCCCGCGCCGCGATGCAACTGCGCCAAAGCAGCGACTATGGCCTGCAAGCGGAAAACGTGACCGTGGACTTCAAGGCCGTGATGCAACGGGTGCAAGGCGTTATCGCGTCCATTGCGCCGCATGACAGCGTGGAGCGCTACACGCAACTGGGGGTCGATGTGGTGCTGGGCCATGCCCGCATCACCACGCCCTGGAGCGTTGAAATTACCCTGCCCGACGGAAGGCTGCAAACGCTTTCGACCCGTGCCATCGTGATTGCCGCCGGGGCCCGGCCTCGGGTGCCCGACCTGCCCGGCGTCGATGACACCGGCTACCTGACCAGTGACACGCTATGGACGCACTTGGCCACGCAAGACAGCCTGCCCAAGCGCTGGGTGGTGCTGGGTGGCGGGCCGATAGGTTGCGAGCTTTCACAAGCTTTTGCCCGCCTGGGTGCCGAGGTAACGCTGGTTGAAATGACTCCACGCCTGCTGCAACGGGAAGACACCGACGTATCTGCGGCAGC
>CAKZJN010000542.1 GCA_936943465.1 uncultured Rhodoferax sp. | reverse complement strand
TGGTGGAGGTAAGCGGGATCGAACCGCTGACCTCTTGCATGCCATGCAAGCGCTCTCCCAGCTGAGCTATACCCCCTAATCCTGAGTCTTGCGCTTCGCATTGCTAAGCACCGTTCTCATCTTCCGAGCCTCAAATTATATACAAGTTTTTCAGTACTTTGCAAGCCTTGCGATAACTTTTTCGCGATCACTCAATTCCAACACCGCATCCAGCGATGGCGTCTGCGCGGTACCCATTACGAGCACGCGCACCGGCATGGCCAGTTGCGGCATTTTCAAGCCGGTGGCGCCCAGCACTTCCTTGATCACTGCCGCAATGCTGGCCTTGTCCCAAGCACAGGCAGACAGCTTTTCTTGGAGCATGGCAACCGCCGGCTTTACGGCCTCGGTGACGTGCTGTGCCAATTCCGCTTCGGACGGAACCACGTCCGCGTAGAAGCGGGCAACCCAGTCGGCCAACGCCACCGTGGTGTCGCAGCGGTCTTTCAGCAAATCGCACAGGCGCGGTAGCCGCGCATCGGTGGTGACAGCGCGCTTGCTCAATTGCTCGGCTACTAACGGAGCCAGCGCTTCGCCCGTCATGGCCTTCAAGTGCTGCGCGTTCACCCAACGCAGTTTGGCCTCGTCAAACTGCGCGGCGCTACGGCCCAGGTGGTCCAGGTTGAACCACTCCAGAAACTGGGTGCGCGAGAAGATTTCGTCATCGCCGTGGCTCCAGCCCAGACGCGCCAGGTAATTCACCATGGCGTCCGGCAGATAACCTTCGGCAGCGTACTGGGTCACCGGTTTGGCGCCATTGCGCTTGCTCATCTTTTCGCCCTGCTCGTTCAGCACGGTGGGCAGATGGGCATACACCGGCGGCTCTTTGCCCAGTGCCTTAAAGATATTGATCTGACGTGGCGTGTTGTTGACGTGGTCATCCCCGCGAATCACGTGGGTGATGGCCATGTCCATGTCGTCCACCACCACACAGAAGTTGTAGGTGGGCGTGCCATCGGGCCGCGCAATCACCAGGTCGTCGAGTTCGTCGTTGCTGAACTCCACGCGCCCCTTTACCTTGTCATCCCAAGCCACCACGCCGCCCTGCGGATTCTTGAAACGCAACACCGGCTTCACGCCATCGGGAATCGCCGGCAAGGTCTTGCCGGGCTCTGGCCGCCAGGTACCGTCGTAACGGGGTTTTTCTTTGGCCGCCATCTGCTTTTCGCGCAGTGCGTCGAGCTCGGCCATCGACATGTAGCACGGGTACACCAGGCCTTGCGCCTGCATTTGCGCCAGCACTTCCTTGTAGCGGTCCATGCGCTGCATTTGGTAGAACGGGCCTTCGTCGTGGTTCAGGCCGAGCCAGGCCATGCCTTCAATGATCACATCCACAGCGGCCTGCGAGGAGCGCTCCACATCAGTGTCTTCAATGCGCAAGATGAAGTCACCGCCGGTAGACCGGGCAAACGCCCACGGGTACAGGGCCGAGCGGATGTTGCCCAGATGAATGAAGCCGGTGGGCGACGGGGCAAAGCGGGTACGGGTTTTGGTCATATCAAAGGGTTTCCAGTCCACGCGCCAGATCGGCGGTGATGTCATCAATGTGCTCGAGCCCGACCGCCACGCGGATCAGGCCCTGGGTCACGCCGGCTGCCGCGCGCTGCGCTTCGGTCAGGCGGCCGTGCGAGGTGCTGGCGGGGTGCGCCACCAAAGTTTTGGTGTCACCCAGGTTGGTGGAGAGTGACAGCACTTCCATGCTGTCGAGCACGTGAAAAGCCCGCACGCGGGCCTGCTCGGCGTCCGAGGCTTTGACCTCAAAAGACAGCACGGCACCGCCACAACCACCTTGTTGCTGCATCGCCAAGGCGTGCTGCGGGTGGCTGGCCAGGCCCGGGTAATACACGCGCTGCACCGCCGGGTGCAGTTCCAGCCACTGCCCCAGCTTGAGGGCATTGGCCGACTGCGCCTGCATCCGAATATCCAGCGTCTCCAGCCCCTTCAGCACCACCCAGGCATTGAAGGGTGCCAGGGTCATGCCTGCGCTCTTGAGCACCGGCAAAAATTGCTCTGTCACCATCTTCTGACTGGCGCACAAGGCGCCTGCCATCACACGCCCCTGCCCGTCCAGGTACTTGGTGCCGGAGTGCATGATGATGTCGGCACCCAGCGCTGCCGGCCGCTGCAAAGCGGGCGTAGCAAAGCAGTTGTCCACCGCCAGCAAGGCGCCGGCGTTGTGCGCAATGTCGGCCAGCGCGCGGATGTCACACACCTCGGTCAGCGGGTTGGTCGGGGTTTCGGCAAACAGCAAGCGCGTGTTGGG
>CAKZJN010000541.1 GCA_936943465.1 uncultured Rhodoferax sp. | reverse complement strand
CCCCCCGACGCCGCACCCCGACCGCTGGTGCTGGGCATTGACTTCGGCACCTCCAATTCCGCTGCAGCCCTGATCGACGCGCACGGCGTGATGCAGGTCGTGCCGCTGGACGGTGCGCGCAACGAGATGCCGACGGCGCTATTTTTCGATGCCGAGGCGCACACCGTGCTCTACGGCAGCGAGGCCATGCAGGCCTACCTGCAGGGCACCGAGGGCCGCCTGCTGCGCGCGCTCAAAAGCCTGCTGGGTAGCGCGCTGATGGACGAGTACACCGCCGTCGGCGAGCGCAGCCTGCGCTACTTTGACATCGTGGTGCTCTTTTTCAAGGAACTCAAACGCCGCAGCGAAGCCTTTGCTGGCCAGCCCCTAAGCCACGCCGTGCTGGGCCGCCCGGTGCACTTTGTGGACGACCACCCCGAGCGCGACGCACTGGCGCAGGAAACACTGGAGCGCGCCGCACGCGAGGCCGGCTTTACGCACATCCGCTTCCAGTTGGAGCCAATTGCCGCCGCGCTCGACTACGAGCAGCGCGTCAATGGAGAAACCATTGCGCTGGTGGTGGACATAGGCGGTGGCACGTCCGACTTCACCGTCATCCGGCTCAACCCGCAACGCAGTGCGCAGGCCGACCGGGCCGCCGACATTCTGGCGACCACCGGTGTGCACATCGGCGGCACCGACTTTGACCGCCTGCTGGACCTGTCCAGCGTGATGCCTCTGCTCGGCTACCGGCACATCGGCACCGGTGGCCGGCCGGTGCCGAACAGCGTGTTTTTTGACCTCAGCACCTGGCACCTGATTCACCAGGCCTATACCCGCAAGGCGATGCACTTTGCCCGCGAGTTGTGGACCGACTTTGTGGACCTTGCGCTGCATGGCCGGCTGATCGATGCGCTGGAGGGCCAGTTCGGCCACCGCATGCTGGCCGAAGTCGAAGCGGCCAAGATTGCCTGTTCTGTCAGCGGTGCTGACAGCGCGGTGCGCCTGGATTTTTTGGGCGAAGGCCTCAATGCACACATCAGCGTGCCCGCCATGCAGCAGGCGCTGCGGGATTCTGTTGCGCAGGTGGTGCAGTGCGCACAGGACTGTGTGGCGGCCTCGGGCCTGCCGCGGGTGGACGTGGTGTACCTGACCGGCGGCTCTTCGGCGCTGCGCCCCTTGGTAGAAGCCTTGCAGAGCGCCATGCCCGATGCCACGCTGGTCACCGGCAACCAGTTTGGTGGTGTGGCGGCGGGGCTGGCCTATGCCGGAGCTGCGCAGCCGTTTGGGCCCGCGCAGGCAGTTTGAGCGGGTACATGGCACGCCCCGGCAACACCGCCAACCGCCAAGTGCTGCCCGGCGTGTTGTTGTGTCTGCTGGCGATCCCGCTGGCCTGGAGCCTGGGGCACGCGGTATTGGCGGGTGCCACGTTGCAGGGCTGGCAGGCGCTGCACGCCGACCGGCAAACGCTGCCTGCTCTGGGCATGAGCCTGTGGACCGGCCTGGCCAGCGCCTTGATTGCCACGCTGGCGTGTGCCGGGCTGCTTTGCGCGTATTCCCAAGGGCCGGCGCTGGAGAGATTGGTGCGACGGCAGGGCTGGTTGCTGGCCGTGCCGCATGCGGCTTTTGCGGTGGGCATGCTGTTGCTGCTGGCACCTTCGGGCTGGTTGTTGCGCCTGCTATCTCCGTGGGCCACGGGATTCGCCGCGCCGCCGCCATGGCCCACCACGCAAGATCCCTGGGGTCTGGGCCTGATTGCGGTGCTGGCGCTGAAAGAAACGCCGTTTTTGATTTGGGCAGCGGGGGCCTACCTGCTGCAACCCGATGTGGCGCAGCGCCTGCGCGGGGAGTTGAAGGTGGCTGCCACGCTGGGTTATACGCCAGGCTCGGCCTGGTGGCGCATTGTCTGGCCCCAGTTGCTCCAGCGCCTGGCCGCCCCGCTGCTGGCCGTGCTGGCCTACAGCCTGACGGTGGTGGATGTGGCGCAAATCATCGGCCCGACCAGCCCGCCCTCCTTGGCCTTACTGGCCTGGCAATGGCTGCGCGATGCCGATCCGGCCGACAACGCACAAGGTGCTGCCGCTGTCTGGTTGCTGGCGCTGGTGGTTACGGCCTGTGCGGGCCTGGCCTGGGCGCTGATGCATGCGCCGGCCTGGCGCAGCAGGTGCACGCAGGGGCCGGATGCACTTGTGACTGCAGAAGGCGCGGGGTTCGCTGCACGCCCGCTGCGCAGCCCAACCACGGTCATAGCAATGGCTATCTATCTGGCCGTGCTGCTGGCCCTGCTGGCTGGTAGCGTGACCGGTCCCTGGCCGTTCCCGGATCTGTTGCCGGAACGCTGGAATGCCGGTGCGTGGACCAGCGTGCTGGCCAGCC
>CAKZJN010000540.1 GCA_936943465.1 uncultured Rhodoferax sp. | reverse complement strand
GATGCACCGCTGGTGCGCCAATTCACCCTGAATAACGGCATGACGCTGATCGTGCGCCCGGACCACCGCGCGCCCACTGCGGTGCACATGCTCTGGGTGCGCGTGGGCTCCATGGACGAGGTGGACGGCAGCAGCGGCGTGGCCCACGTGCTCGAACACATGCTGTTCAAGGGCACACCCACCGTCAAGGCAGGCGACTTTTCGCGCCGGGTGGCGGCGCTGGGGGGCCGCGAAAACGCCTTTACCAGCAAGGACTACACCGGTTACTTTCAACAAATCCCGGCCGCTCGGCTGGAAGATGTGATGGCGCTGGAGGCAGACCGCTTTGTTAACAACCAGTGGAGCGACGAAGACTTTCGCAAAGAACTGGAAGTGGTGAAAGAGGAGCGCCGCCTGCGCACCGAAGACAACCCGCATGCACGCCTGGGCGAGGCCCTGAATGCCGTCGCCTACACCGCGTCGCCCTACCGTCGCCCGATTGTGGGCTGGATGAATGACCTGGAGGCCCTGACCCCCGACGATGCCCGCGCCTTTTACCGCCGCTGGTACACCCCTGCCAATGCGGCGGTGGTGGTGGCGGGTGATGTGGAGCCCGAGGCGGTTTTTGCGTTGGCGCAAAAGCACTACGGCGGCATCCAGGGCCCGGCTATGCCAGCCCGCAAGCCGCGCGAAGAGCCTGAGCAAAGCGGCATGCGCCGGCTCGACTTCAAGGCACCTGCCGAGCAGGCCAGTGTGACTCTGGCCTTCAAGGTGCCGAGTCTGGCACCGGCCGCTCTCACCGGCACGCCCGACGCGGCAAGCCGCGATGCTTTGGCGCTCACCGTGCTGGCTGGCGTACTCGGTGGCTATGACAACGCGCGACTGGAGCGCGCCCTGACGCAGGGCGAGGACCGGGTAGCCGATAGCGCTGGAGCTTATTGCGGCTTGTCCGCGCGGGGACCGTCGATGTGCATGCTGTATGGCGTGCCGGCCGAAGGCAAAACCGCCGCGCAGGTGGAGGCCGCCTTGCGGGCGCAGGTTGCCCGCATTGCTAAAGAAGGCGTGCAGCCTTCCGAGTTGCAGCGGGTCAAGAACCAGTGGGTGGCCGGCGAGGTTTACAAGCTCGACAGCGTGTTCAACCAGGCCCGCATCTTGGGCGTGAACTGGGCCATTGGCTTGCCGCTCGATGCCGACGAAAAAACCATTGCTTTGCTGCGTGAGGTGACGCCGGCGCAGGTGCAGGACGTGGCGGCGCGCTATTTTGGCGACGACTCGCTGACCGTTGCCACGCTGTTGCCCCAGCCGCTGGATAAAGCCCGCAAGCCCCGCGCCGCGCCCGCCGGCATGCGCCACTGAACTGCACCGGAGCCCGTGTGATTTCATTTGCCCCCGTTTATTCCTTTGCCCTGCGCCTGCTGGGCGTTGCGCTCTTGCCCTGTGCGGTTGCACAGGCCGCCATTCCGATTGCCCATTGGACCCAAGCCAGCGGTGCCCGCGTCTATCTGGTGGAAAGCCCCGCAATTGCAATGGTCGATGTGCAGATTGACTTTGACGCCGGCGCGCGTCGCGATCCGCGCGACAAACCCGGCCTTGCCAACCTCATGGCCAATGGCACGGCCTACGGCGTGAAAGCACGCGGCAATGCCCCTGCGCTGGACGAAAACGCGCTCAGCGATGCCTGGGCCGATCTGGGCGCCAGCTTTGGCGGCAATGCCAGCAATGACCGCCTGAGCTTTACCTTGCGCACGCTGAC
>CAKZJN010000539.1 GCA_936943465.1 uncultured Rhodoferax sp. | reverse complement strand
TGGCTGCCATACAGGCGCACCTTTTCGTAGCGCGCCACGCGCAAGAGGAAGCTGATCTCAAGAACGCCCTGGGTCAAGCCCAGATTGCCACGGCGCGGGGCATACGGCTGGTACACCAGATGCTCGCCCTGGCGCGACTTGGCCCCCACCGCATGCAAGAAAATTTTGCCCCATTGGATTTGACCGAGACTGCGCAAAATGTGTGCGCGGAACTGGTTCCCCTTGCCATGCGGCGCAATCAGACCCTGGAAATCAACGCCCCTTCGGACCCCCTTGTGATCAAGGGTCAGCCCGATCTGGTGCACCAGTTGATCGGCAACCTGGTCGATAACGCGATGCGTTACTCACCCGACGGAGGCCGCATTTTGGTGGATCTTTCACAGCAGGGGGCGTGCAGCCGCATAAGCGTCATCGACAACGGACCCGGCATTCCTGCAGAAAAACGCGAGCAGGTTTTTGACCGCTTTATTCGCTTGGCCGATGAATCCGTGAGCGGCACCGGCCTGGGCCTGGCCATTTGCCGCAAGATTGTTGAACTGCACCACGCCCAAATCTCTCTGGACGCAGGCCCCGATGACATTGGGCTGCAGGTTCGTGTTGACTTTCCCCAAGCGTCCTAGCTGTGTGACTTAGTCCATACACAATTGCTCAAGGCCCACTCCTTACCTTCACAATTCAAGCACCAGGTGCATTTAGACCCATGGCACCTTCAAATCCAGCGGCTGATGAACGGGGAGGTCTAGAGGAACCATCGATGGGACTTGCAGGACAACTGAAATTTTGCTTTTTGTCAATAATTACACACTTATATATGCTTTGATTGTTGCGGGGACTGTACAGAGCGATGGGGTCCCTGACATAATTTGACCTATGCAAACACTCCGCAACGCGCAACTGATCGCCCGCTTCGTGCTGGTCTGGTTTGCGTTGTCTATTGGTGTGGCCGTTGCGTCTCCCATGGTCCATCCAGAGGGAATGCAGTTGGTTTGCTCCGGTGCCGGGGCCATGAAAGTGGTGGTGAATGGTGACGATGGGCCCCAGTCCAGCATCAGCCATACGCTGGACTGCCCTTTGTGTGCCAGCATCAGTGTGCCCCCTACGACGGAAATCGTGAGCTTGTCGCATGCTGCGCCGCGCACCTTTGGTACGCCAGAGGCTGCCGAGAAACACTTTCTATTTGTATCTGCTGCGCCGCCGCCTGCGCGCGGCCCCCCCGCACTTTCCTGAACCCGTGCGCCTGCATCCGCTTGGCGGAGGCAGATTTCACACGGATTCTCTGGAATAGGTTTCGCGCCCCACCTCCTCTGACATCTTGAACGGCGTATGCCGTCTGTGCCGCGCACAGCTTGGTTGCTTGGTGCCCAGAGCCATTCCACGTCCCGATTTTTTCTTGCAACTTCAATGAAAGGCAATCCATCATGCAAACCCTCAATACACACACCCAGAGCGCTACTCGCAAGGCCCTGCGCCTGGCACTGGCCACGGCAATCACTGCGGGCGCTTGCGGCTTCGCGCTGGCGCAGTCCGTTACGGTGAACAACCCCTGGGCCCGGGCTACCGTTGCCGGTCAAAAGGCCACGGGCGTGTTCATGCAGCTCACGTCGGCTAACGGCGCGCGCCTGGTTGGAGCTTCTTCTCCGGTGGCGGGCGTTGGCGAAGTGCACGAAATGAAACTGGAAAACGACGTCATGAAGATGTCTCCCCTGAAAGACGGGCTGGAGTTGCCCGCTGGCAAGACCGTAGAACTCAAGCCAGGCGGCTTCCATGTGATGCTGATGGATCTGAAGGGCCCGCTGGCCAAGGACACCACGATTCCTGTGACATTGGTCTTTGCCGATGCCAAAGGCGTGCAGACCAAGACCGAACTCACCGTTCCGGTTAACGCCATGGCCCACGGACATGGCGGCATGAAGCAAGGCGCAATGATGAAGCAAGGTGAAATGATGAAACAAGGAGACATGAAATGATGAAAAACTGGTTGATGGCAGTTGCACTCGGACTGACCCAGCTATTGGCAGTCGTTCCATCTTTCGCGGCTGGCGATGACGTGCAGCAGATCACCACGGTTCTGAAAAAGCAATTTGACAAACCTGGTGCTGCCCTAACCGTAGCGCCCATCAGCATCGAAGGAGACAACGCGGTTGCAGGGTGGTCGCAAAACGGCCGCGGTGGTCGCGCGTTTCTGCAGCGGGACAAAAACCAATGGTTTATCGCTGTCTGTGGTGGCTCCGGCCTCACACAGGCGGACGTGTTGCAAACCATTGGCATGAAGCCCGATGCGGCGACCCGTTTGGCTAAAGCGGTCGTGGCTGCCGAGGCCAAAATGGGTGCGAAGAAAAGCAAGCTTTTCGATGGCTTCGAGGGCATGATCAAGATTGACCCTGCCACAGGTCATGACGGACATGGCGCCCATGGAGCGCACGGCCAGCACACCGGCCATGGCGAGCCTGCAGCTAAGTAAGCGCCAAACCTACGCCAAGGCCAGCCGCCTGTGATCATCACCTTGTCCACGGACAAACTACGCCGCTCCCGGGCGGTGTGGTGGACGGTGGTGGTCGCGCTATGGTTTACAGCCATCCCATTGCTGACCCATGCAATGGCCTTGGATACCAATCTGGGCAATGGAGGCATAGAGATATGCACATTCCAGGGCCCTCAAACTGTTGCGCCAGATGACGCGCATGCGACGGATTCCCCGAACGGGCAGGAGTCCACTTCAACGCACCAGCTTTGCCCGTTTTGCCTGCATTCCGCAGACCGCTACGTACC
>CAKZJN010000538.1 GCA_936943465.1 uncultured Rhodoferax sp. | reverse complement strand
ACCTCGCGGTTTTCCTTCGGCGATAGGCCCTGCAACCAGGCATTGCGGGCATGGACGATGAAAACACCGCATCCGGCCTCGGCGACCGTACCCACAAAATCGCGCACAAACGCATAGCTCTCGACCCGGTCAATGCCAATGCGGTGTTTCACGGTGACCGGTATGTCCACCGCATCACACATGGCTTTCACTCCGTCGGCCACCGTGCGCGGTTCCGCCATCAGGCAGGCGCCAAAGGCACCCCGTTGAACCCGGTCGCTGGGGCATCCGCAATTGAGGTTGATTTCGTCGTAACCCCATTGGGCACCCAACTTGGCAGCCGAAGCCAGGTCGGCTGGGTCACTGCCACCCAATTGCAGCGCAACCGGGTGCTCTTCGGCGTTAAAGCGCAAATGCCGCTGCACACTGCCATGCGTCAACGCGCCCGTGGTCACCATTTCGGTGTAGAGCAGCGCACGCTGCGTCAGCAGCCGATGGAAAAAACGGCAGTGGCGATCGGTCCAGTCGAGCATGGGGGCAACACTGGTGCGCCACATCGAATGCACATTTAAAGTTTGATTTACGTCTATCACATCGAGCCTGAGAATTGCGTTGCGCTACAACCGCTGGGTGCATTTTCGCAGGTTCGCTGCCCGCATTGACACAGGTCAGGATTAGCGCCTGCCAAGGCCTGAATTTGCTAAATAAGACACCAATTTTTACACCAAAGAACGCGGGCCATCTCCTCGTTTTCGATTAAAGTCGAATGGCCGTTCCAGAAAATATAAAGGTGCAGCGGCAAGAACGCGCCACATTGAACACATGATCATTCACCACATTAAAGCAAGTGAAATTGAGCAGCTTGAAGAGATGTTTGGGTATGAGACAAAGGCCGGCAGAATGTTGCCGCCGTGGCTTCGGCGCCTGCAGGAAACGGTAACAGTCCCCGACTCCCGAGAAGACTTTGAACCAACCCGACCCGAGTTTATTGGTTCCCAGAATTTTCCCCGTTCACCGCGATAGCCCTCCCCTCAAGGCAGAAATACCAGCGGCTCAGGGATTCACACACCAAGGCGCTGTGTTGTGAACCAAGCCCATCCACAACCCCCAGCCTGAACTCAGCGCCAGCGCCAAACCGGCCAAACGCACCCCCCAGGCGCCCTCGCCCGGGACGCCGCTGCCCCGCAATTTGAGCCACAGCCAAGGTGCAGCGGTCATGGCCACGGCAGTTCCGGCGGCGAACAAGGCCATAACCAGTGCGCCATCAAGCGGTCCGCCTGCTAGCGCCGCAACAGCCACGGCCGAGTACAGCAAACCACACGGCAACAAAGCCCACACCACACCCAGCGCCAAAGGTGCATGTCCATGGCTGATGCCAAAGGCCTTGGCTTTCGTCCACAGGCGCTTACCGGCGGCTTCCAACCAAACAGGTTGACGCGCGCTGAACAACAGCACCAAACCGAGCAACAACGCTGCTACGTGCAGCATGCTCCACACGGGACGCAGTGCCGTCGATTGCACGGTGAGCCACCCCAACCCTTGCATGGAGGCCGCCGCCAAGGCACCCAGCGCGGAATAGCCCAGCACACGCCCCAACTGGAAACCCGCAATGGCGGACACCTTGCGATCACCCGCAGCCTGCCCCAGGCCCGCACAGGCGGCACCGCACATGGCAACACAGTGAGGGCCGCCCACCAGGCCCATAAGTAGCGCCGTCGCGCCCATGGAAAATTGCATCCGGGGATGCTAAATGATCTTGGAGAATTTGGCCCGAGTACGGTCGGTCTGCAAGTACCGGTCAAAAACCATCGCCACCGCACGCACAAAGAACCAACCTTTGTTGGTGACCTGAATTCCGGTTTCATCCAAGCTGACAAGCCCCTGCTCCTCGAGAGCCAGCATGGCTTCCATTTCCTTGGCGAAGTAGCTGCGGAACTCAATCAGGTAGGCCAGATCAATCGACTCGAACGACACATGCCCCTGGCACATCAGCGCCATGATGACCGCGCGGCGCACCAGGTCATCCCGCGTCAGCGCCAAGCCTCGTACGATCGGGAAACGACCGTTGTCCAGTGCGTCGTAATACTCTTCCAGTGTCTTGGCGTTCTGGCTGTACGTGGCTCCGATGCGGCCAATACTGGAGACACC
>CAKZJN010000537.1 GCA_936943465.1 uncultured Rhodoferax sp. | reverse complement strand
GAAAGCAGCTTGCGTTTGCTCGAAGGGCTCATCGGCTGCATGGCCCAGCGTGAAGAAACGCTGCACACGCTCAGTGCCATGGCGCAGGAATACACCTCCGACTGACCCCAAGGCCGCCAGTCACCCTGCCCGACCGCAGACTAGGCAGCTCAGGCGACGAAGGTCGAGAAAAAATGGAACCGGTTCTTGCCCGCCGTTTTGGCTTGGTACATCGCGTGGTCGGCGCAGCGCATTAGTTCGTCGCTGCTGGCGCAGTCGGTCGGGTAGCACGAGATTCCGACGCTGGGCGTGGTTACCACGGGGTTCCCGGATATATCAAAAGCACTGGCAAAAACACGCACCAAGCGGGTTGCCAGATCCGCAAGTTCCTGTTGCTGCGCCACATCCGGCACCAGCAGGACAAATTCGTCGCCGCCGTGCCGGGCCAGCGTATCCGTGTCGCGGATTACCTCGCCCATGCGCCGTGCCACCTGCCTGAGCAACTCATCGCCGGCGTCATGCCCTAGCGTGTCATTGACTTGCTTGAAGCGGTCCAGGTCGATAAACATCAGTCCGGTTTTGCTGCCGCGTCGATCTGCCTGCGCAATCGCCTTTTCCAGGCGACCCATGAGCAAATTGCGGTTGGGCAAACCGGTAAGGCCGTCGTAATGGGCCATCTGCCGCATCTTCTCTTCGGTGGCCTTGCGCCGCGCAATTTCTTCTTGCAACTGCAAATTGGTGCTGGCAAGTTCAGCCGTACGGAGGGCAACCCGTTCTTCCAACTGCATTTGGGCCACACGCATGGCATTGTCCGCGCGGTTGCGGTCCGTCATGTCCACGCCCACACCGATGTAGCCTGTAATGTTGCTCTGTGCATCCAGCAGGGTCGAGGTCGTCAGGTGCACCGGGAAGCGACTGCCGTCACGCCGGATGTAAGTCCATTCGTGCTCGTCAGAGCCTTTCAGGCGGGCCTTGATCACGAACGTATCAAAGCCGGGAGGCACTTCGCTGCCAAGCTCTTCAGACAGGGTGCGGCTATAGGCAACCACTTCATCCAGATCATGAAAAACCCGGGGTGAGGCCTGCCCAATCAGTTCCTTGGGGTCGTATTGAAGCCAGGATGCTGCCGTCTGGTTCATCATGCGAATGATGCCCTGGGCATCGGTCACGATGATGGACACCTTGGCCGAATCGAACACCCCTTGCATCAGCGCCTTCGCGCTAGCCAGCGCCTGCTCATTGGCATGACGCAGGCTCAAGTCTTCCACTACCCAGATGGAGTGGCCGGCAATCGGCGCATCCGGATCGAGCACCTGGCCCGACAAGCGACACCAGATCGGCGTGCCATCGGTGCGAACCAAAGTCAATTCCTGGGTAAAGGTCGTTCCTGCGACCACCGCCGGATAAAACTCCTGAGCAACCCGCTGGTAGTCGGCTTCGGCTTGGTACCAGGCCCGTGTGCTAATACCCAGCATGGCCCCCGGTTCAAATCCGAATATCTGCTCTGCCTTGGGATTGCAGCGCTGAATGATCCGGTTCTTCAGGTAGACGATTCCGACCGCCGCGCTGTCCAGAATGATCTGGTTCTCCAGCATGGCCTTGGCCTGCGCCTCCTCACTCCGCTTGAAATCGCTGCGGTCGGTAATCATCCAGATGGTGCCGCTGCTGGTTTCGTGCGGGTTCACCACGTAGGCCACCAGATGGGCCCAAAAAACATCGCCATTGCCACGGACCATCTGCATCTCGCATTCAGCGGGCTTTCCCGCAGAAAGCAACGGGCCGACGGTAGCCCCCAGATCCGCGTACATCTGATCCGAAGGAAACAAGTCGCGCCCGACCAGGTTCAGGGCAGCGGCCGGTGCATAGCGGAACATCCGGCAAAACTCCGGATTTGCCCGCACCACCTGCCGGTTGACCGTCACAATGATGCCGACCGGAGCGTTCTGCACCATGGCCTCCGACTGTTCAATGGACTTTTGAAGCGCCGCAGTTTGCGCAATCGCCTCTCCAACATCTTCCACCAACCACAGCGTGGTGTCGCTTGCCTCTGAGGGATCCCACGCTTGGGCAACAAACCGGCAGCACATTTCAGAGGCGTCAGAACGTCCAAAGCGCCAATTCACTTCAACCGGCGCATGCGCATCTCCAGAGCGCGCATCAGCCAAAGCAGTGAATGCTTCGAACTGCGCGATGGAGGAGAATATTTTCGCGAATGGAGCGCCTACCAGCTCGTCCGGTCCAAAGCCAAAAAGGGCCTCGAAAACCCGGTTGCAGCGGGTTATGGTGTCTTTTTGGACCAGCACCCATCCGAGCGCACCACGTGCCCGCCCAAGGTTCAACCCGGCAAAGCCTAGGTTCGTGGTGGGCGGTTGAAGATCCATCTGGTGCTGGGTACCGATAATTTGGGTGAGTCGGTTACGTACCGAGTTCGGTCATTCTATGACGCAAGAAAACAAAAAAGCCCCAGCTTCACAGGGAAACTAGGGCTTTCAGGGGTTCTACTTACACGGTTGGATACCGTTGAAAACCTATTTCTGGCGGAGCAGGCGGGATTCGAACCCGCGGTGGGTTTTACCCCACGCACGCTTTCCAGGCGTGTGACTTAAACC
>CAKZJN010000536.1 GCA_936943465.1 uncultured Rhodoferax sp. | reverse complement strand
TCAGCACGTTGTTGCTGCCACTACCACCCGCCATAAAGCTGTTGACCGTCACGCGGTACAGCGCGTTCAGGTCCATCACCTCGCCGTTCAAGCGCATCGAACCCGGCACCACCCGGCGCCCCTTGCCAGGGCGCGCGCCGGCAGGTTGGCTGGCGTCCCAGGCATACGAAAAGCCGCTGGAAACCGACAGCATTCGGCCACTGCCCGACTGGGGCTGCTCCCACTGCTGCTCCAACAGGCGCAGGATCTGCTGACCGGTCAAGTCCATGGAAATCAGCTTGTTCTGAAAGGGCAAGACGCTCGCCAATTGCCCGTAGGTCACGCTCAGGCTGGTTTTCAGATCAGCCCGCAAGCCACCCGGGTTGGTGAATGCAATTTGCGCCGGGCGTTCGCCCTCACTGCTATTTGACGAGCCTGCCAGATACGCATCGGCAATCACGGCCCCCAGCGAACTTTCCCCGGCGGCGTTGGTGTGCCGGTCCAAAGGCTTGGCCAGGCGACCCACTTCCCGGTCTGCCACCGGCGCCGTCAAGTCGCCATAACGCCGCACGATCTGCTCCACGCTTGGGTCGGGTTCCAGAACCCGAGCGCCCGCCGGCAGGGGCAGCGGCTTGCCTTGCGCATCGTTAACCACCGCGCCATTCAGCACCACATGGTTGTGGGCTTGCTTGGCGACCACGCGTTTGGCTGCCGCATCAATCTGCAAATCGACCTGTGTGACCAAACGCCCGTACGCGCCGGTCTGGGTCACCAGTTTGCCGTCGGGCCGGGTACACACATATTCTTGGTGCGTGTGCCCGCTGATCACCACATCCACCGCCGCGTCAAACTGGTCGGCCAGCGCCACAATCGGGCCGTTGAAATCCGGGCATGTTGGGTCTTGCACAGTCCGCGCGCTGGTCTGGCCGCCCTGGTGAATCAGCACCACCACAGCCGCTGCGCCCTGCGCCTTCAGGGCCGGAGCCAGCCGGTTTACCGTGGCGACCTCACCCAAAAAGCGCAAGCCCACCACGCCGCCCGGCGTTACCACCGAGGGCGTGGAACGGAGCGTGAGGCCAATCAAGCCGATCTTGACCCCGCCCACCTCGCGCAAGGCGGTAGCGGGGAACAACGTTTTGCCGGTAGCCTTGTCCACCACATTCGCAGCCAGATATTGAAAGCGCGCGCCGGTAAAGGCTCCCGCCAGCAAGCAGGTGTCCTTGCCCACCACGCCCACCGGGCCCGATGGCCCGTTGTCCGAATGGGGATAACAACCACCGTTCTGCAAACGCAGCAGTTCGGCCCGCCCCTTGTCGAACTCGTGGTTGCCCACACTGGAAACCTCCAGCCCGATCTGGTTCAGCACCTCAATCGTCGGCTCATCATGAAACAGGCTGGACGCCAGGGGCGTGGCCCCCACCAGATCGCCGGCCCCCACCACCAGCGTGCGGTCGGGGTTAGAGGCCTTCAATTCCCGTACCAGGCTGGCCAAATGTGCCGCCCCGCCCGCCCCCACCCGCGTACCGCGCGGGTTGGCCGCATCGGGCATCAACACGCTGCCCGGAGGCGGCAGGATGTGACCGTGAAAGTCGTTGATGGCGATGAGGGAAATGTGCACGGGCTCTGCGGCATTCGCGGCAAAGCACGGCAATGCCAGCATCGCCCACAACGCCAAAGCAGTTCTCAAAAAAGAAGACATCAAGCCCCTGCGCACAGTCATCTACGACCCCGGTGTATTGGCACAATGGAGGAACTATATTCCCGCAGCCCTTTTCCAAACGGCCGCACCCTCTAGCCGCGAACCCACCCATGCAATACGCCACCTGGAATGTGAACTCTCTGAGCGTGCGACTGCCGCAGGTACTCGACTGGCTGGCCGCCAACCCGGTCGATGTGCTGGTGCTGCAAGAGCTGAAGATGACGGACGACAAGTTTCCGTTCGATGCCTTTGCGCAGGCCGGCTACCAGGCCCAGTGCTTTGGCCAGAAAACCTACAACGGTGTGGCGTTGCTGTCACGCACGCCGGCTGCCGATGTAGTGAAAAACATTCCCGGTTTTGATGACGACATGGCCCGTGTGATTAGCGGAACGGTGGGCGATGGCGAACAGAGCGTACGGGTGGTGGGTGCCTATTTTCCCAATGGCCAGGAGCCCGGCAGCGAAAAGTTTGAGTACAAGATGGAGTGGCTCAAGGGCCTGCGCTTGTGGCTGAAAGAAGAACTGGTGAACCACCCGCGCCTGCTGTTGATGGGCGACTTCAACATCACTTTCGATGACCTGGATGTGTGGGACCCCGAAGGCCTGCGCGACCAGATTCACTGCACCGACGAAGAGCGGTATCACCTGAATGCTTTGATTGCGCTGGGATTGACCGATAGCCACCGGATGTTTAGCCAGCCAGCCAAAAGCTTCAGTTGGTGGGATTACCGCGACGCCGGTTTCAGGCGCAACCGGGGCCTGCGCATCGACCACATTCTGGTCAGCAACGCCTTGAAACCTCGCGTTACCGCATGTGTGATTGACAAGACACCGCGCAAGAATGAGCGCCCCAGCGACCACGCGCCGGTGGTCGTTACCCTGAGCTGAAGCGTCAACGCCTTAAAGCGTTAGCGATAAAGCGGGGGCAGTTGCCCCCGTTTTCCCAAGCCGTTATTCCAGCCCCAGTTCTTGAATCTTGCGGGTAATGGTGTTGCGCCCGATGCCCAGCTTGTGGGCCGCCTCAATGCGGCGCCCCTTGGTGCTGGCCAAGGCCGCCAGAATCAGGCGGGACTCAAAGCGCTTGGTCAGCGCGTCCCACACATCCAGCCTGCCCGAACCCAGCAAGGCGATGGCTTCGCCCTCCAGACCGTCTTCCCAGCCCTGAAGCACATCGACAGCAGAACCTGCGATGCCCACCAAGGATGGAACAGGCAGTGCCGGCGCCGCTTCCAGCGCAACCGGAACTTCGGCGGCTGCGGGTGCGATGGAAATCGGCACGGCAGCCTTGGGTGCCGCATCCGCCTTGCCTACGCCCACCTCGGGCGGCAGGTCCTTCGGCTCAATCAACTGGGCCGGTGCCATCACGGTCAGCCAGTGGCACAGGTTTTCCAGTTGGCGCACGTTGCCGGGAAAGCCAAAGCCTTCCAGCCAGACCAAAGCCGCATCCGATATGCGCTTGGGCTCCACGCCGAGTTGCTTGGCGCTTTGCTGCAGGAAATGGCGGGTCAGCGGGGCCACGTCTTCCTTGCGCTCGCGCAAGGCGGGAAGGCGCAGGCGGATGACGTTGAG
Source organism: uncultured Rhodoferax sp. (assembly GCA_936943465.1). Lineage (GTDB taxonomy): Bacteria > Pseudomonadota > Gammaproteobacteria > Burkholderiales > Burkholderiaceae_C > Allorhodoferax. The sequence continues at coordinate 2,821 of CAKZJN010000536.1, read as the reverse complement.
GCGGTGGAACAAGTCCTCGCGGAACACGCCTTCCTTGACGCGCTGTTCCAGGTCCTGGTGGGTGGCGGCAATGACGCGCACATTGGCCTTGACGGCGCTGTGCCCGCCCACGCGGTAAAAGTGCCCGTCCGACAGCACGCGCAGCAGGCGCGTCTGCAACTCAAACGGCATGTCGCCAATTTCGTCCAGGAACAGCGTGCCGCCATCGGCCTGCTCAAAGCGGCCGCGGCGCATGGTTTGCGCGCCGGTGAAGGCACCACGCTCGTGGCCGAAGAGTTCACTCTCCAGCAGGTCCTTGGGGATCGCTGCCGTATTAATGGCGACAAACGGGCCACTGGCACGCGGCGAATGCTTGTGCAGCGCGCGGGCAACCAGTTCCTTGCCGGAACCCGATTCGCCGGTAATCAGCACCGTCACATTGCTTTGCGACAAGCGGCCGATGGCCCGGAACACGTCCTGCATGGCGGGCGCCTGACCGAGCATCTCGGGTGCTTCGGCCATGCGTTCTTCGTTTACTTCTTCGCGCTGACTTTCTTCCACCGCGCGGCGAATTAGCTCAACGGCCTTGGGCAAGTCAAACGGCTTGGGCAGGTACTCAAAGGCTCCGCCCTGAAAGGCGCTGACCGCGCTGTCCAGATCGGAAAACGCCGTCATGATGATCACCGGCAAACCGGGGAACTTGACCTTGACCTTTTCCAGCAACTCCAGGCCCGAGCCTCCAGGCATGCGGATGTCGCTCACCAGAATCTGCGGCCCTTCGTCATCGGCCGACGTCGACAAGGCAGCCAGTACGTCGCGTGAATTAGAGAAGCTGCGCGTGGGCAATTGCTCCCGCAACAAGGCTTTCTCTAGAACGAAGCGTATGGACTGGTCATCGTCAACGATCCAAATTGGCTTCATGGTTTGCTTGTCCCTCGTGTCTGGCATTACGGTAACGGAATCAAGATTTTGAAATCCGTACGGCCGGGCACGCTATCGACTTCGATCGAACCGTGGTGCTGTTGTACAAAGGTTTGCGCCAATGTCAGCCCCAGGCCGGAACCGCCTTCTCTGCCTGAAACCAGGGGATAGAAAATGCGGTCCTTGATCGAATCTGGCACGCCAGGTCCGTTGTCAATGACATGCAATTCCAATGCCAACCGGTAGCGCTGTTTGCCAAAGGTAATCTGGCGCATCACGCGGGTCTTGAAAGTGAGTTCGGCATCGCCCGTCGCCATGCGTTCGGCCAGCGCCTGGGCTGCGTTATGTGCGATGTTGAGCACAGTCTGAATCAACTGCTCGCGGTCGCCACGAAACTCGGGGATGGAGGTGTCGTAGTCACGCACCACGCGCATGCCCTTCGGGAATTCGGCCAGGATGAGCGAGCGCACGCGTTCGCACACTTCGTGAATATTCACATCACCCACCACGTGCGGCCGCCGGTGCGGCGCCAGCAGACGGTCCACCAGGCTTTGCAGCCGGTCGGCCTCGTGAATGATGACCTGGGTGTATTCGGTCAGTTCCTGCGACGCGATTTCGAGTTCCAACAATTGCGCGGCACCACGAATGCCACCCAACGGGTTCTTGATTTCGTGGGCCAGGTTGCGAATCAGTTCCTTGTTGGTCTGCGACTGCTCCATCAGGCGCTCTTCGCGGTCCTGGCGGGTTTGCGCCTCCAGCGGCACCAGTTCCACAATGATGTCTTCGGCCGGGTCGGTGCGGGTGATGATGACGTGCACCGGTAGCGCGTCATACCCGACCCGCTTGAGCCAGGCGTCGTAGCGCAATGCGGCAAATTCGTTTTCACTGACGCCCTCCAGCGCGTTTTGCAACTGGCTAGGCTCGGTGAAGGCCTCGGCGAAGTCCGAACCGACAATCGTGCGCCGCGAAATACCCAACACGTCTTCCAGCGCCGCGTTGGAAAAAAGCACCTTGCCCTGTTTGTCGACCACCGTCACCAGCGTCGCGAGCAAGTCAAAGGACTGGTAACTGCTGGCGGGTTCCTTAACGCGAACGGCGGGATTTGAATCGGTCTGCTTTGCCAAACGACTTACCTTCCCGACGAATTGGAATTGCCGGAACTGGCCAGCGCAGGCACCCGTGCGAGTTCACGCTTGATGCCGGCGATGTCCGCATCGTTTCGGGCAATAGCCGCCTTGAGTTCTGCCACGCGGTCAATGTATTTCTGGTTATTGCGTGTCTCGGGGCCCAGTCGCTCGGGCTCTCCGTTGTTGTATTCCTTGAGCAGTTCGGCCTGCTTGGCCTCGGCCTTCTTCAGTTCGGCTTCCAAAATGAGCTTGGCATCGGATTCTTTGGCACGCTGCTCGGGCGAGTCGGAGCGCTGCCCGGTACCCGCAGCCTTGGGCGGCGGCTTGATGGCCTGAATCACTGTGACGTTGGCACCCGAGATCAGCTTGCAATTCTTCGCCTGCGCCTCGGTCACGGTGTTGGTGTACTCGTTGCCACAGCGGTAAATGCGTTCGTCAGCCGCATGGGCTGCGGCCAGGCCCAAGGCCATCAACAGGGCAGAAAAGGCAATTTTCATATTTCAGTCCAACCTTTGGATAAGCCGGGTAAGCAAAGCAGTATGCGTCAAAACGCATGACTGGTGAATGTACCCAAAACGGGCCGCTCCCCGAGCCGACAACCGGTTCGCCCCCAACAAAAAAAGGACTGCTTGCGCAGTCCTTTTTCACTGCGCTGCCCGAGAGCAGCGCATGGTTTGCTACTTTGATTACAGGGAGTAGTACATGTCGAATTCGACAGGGTGCACCGACATGCGGTAGCGGGTCACTTCCGACATCTTCAGGTCGATGTAGGCATCGATCATGGAATCGGTGAA
>CAKZJN010000535.1 GCA_936943465.1 uncultured Rhodoferax sp. | reverse complement strand
AGCGCTTCGGCAATAGCGCGGTCGGTATCGCTAATCGGTTGGGCCACGCCCTTGCCGCCGGCCGCCAGGTTGCCGCGCACTTCGCCGCCCTGCGGAATGCGCGCCAGGCAATAGGGCACGGGCTTGCCGCCGATGACCAGCACGCGCTTGTCGCCGTCGGCAATCGCCGGCAGAAACTTCTGCACCATGATGGTTTGCGTGCCGTCGCCATTCAGGGTTTCGATAATGGCGCCCAGATTCAGACCATCGTCTTTCACGCGGAAGATGCCCGTACCGCCCATGCCATCCAGCGGCTTCAGGATGATGTCGCGGTGTTCGGCATGGAAGGCGCGCACGGCAGAGGCATCGCGCGTCACCAGCGTCGGGCCGATGAACTGCGGGAACTCCATGATGGCCAGCTTTTCCGGGTGGTCACGCAGGGCACGCGGCTTGTTGAAGACCTTGGCGCCCTCGCGCTCGGCTTGCTCCAGCAGGTGCGTGGCGTAGAAAAACTCACTGTCAAACGGCGGGTCCTTGCGCATGACGATGGCGTCAAAGGTGCGCAGCGCCTGCGTGGCGGTGGAACGCACCTGAAACCAGGTGTCTTGGTTGCCGGTGAGCGTGATGTTGCGCACCTGCGCCTGCACCACGCCGCCGCGCTGCCAGACGATTTCTTTGGGCTCGCAGGCAGCCACCGTATGGCCACGGCGCTGGGCCTCGCGCATCATCGAAAACGTGGTGTCCTTGTAGATCTTGAAAGACTCGAGCGGGTCGGCAACAAAAAGAATATTCATGGCAATGTTTTGAAAAGTCAGGTGCGTTGCGATCAGGTGCCTTGCGGCTTGTGCCAGTGTTGCACAGCCAGCGCCAAAGCGCCGGCCACCACACCCCAAAACGCCGAGCCTACGCCGGCAATGGTTACACCGCTTAAGGTGACCAGAAAGGTGATGATGGCAGCCTCGCGGTCCAGGTCTTTGTCCAGCGCCACCCGCAGGCCGCCGGCAATGCTGCCCAGCAGGGCCAGACCGGCAATGGCCGCCACCAGTTCTTTGGGGAAGGCGGTGAGCACGCCGATGATCGTGGCGCCAAACAGGCCCACCAGCACATACAGCCCGCCGCACGACACGGCGGCCGTGTAGCGACGCTGCGGGTCGGTGTGCGCCTCGGGGCCCATGCAGATGGCGGCAGTAATGGCGCTCAGGTTCAGGCAGAACGCACCAAAGGGTGCCAGCACCAGTGTGCACAGCCCGGTGAGCGTAATCGTGCGCGAAATGGGGATGCCTGCATCGCCGCCACTGGCACGTGCGTCGCCATAACCCGCCGCCTTGATGGCGGCCACGCCCGGCAGGTTTTGCGAGGCCATGGTGACAATGAACAGCGGCAACGCCAGGCTCATGAACGCAGAGAATGAAAACGCTGGCGTGGTCCACACCGGCAGGGTCAGTCCGTACTGGATCCGGGTCGGCAAAAAGCCATGGTTGAGCGCCACAAAAACGATTGCCACCAAGAGCGTCAGGGGCACGGCGTAGCGCGGCAGAAAGCGCTTGCCCGCCAGGTAAGTCAGCAGCATCAACAGCACCAACGGCAGCGCGGTTTGGGCCGCCGTAAACGCCGACAGACCAAAGCGTGCCAGCACCCCGGCCAGCAGCGCCGAGGCAATCGCCGTGGGAATGCGGTCCATCAGCCGCTCGAACCAGCCGGTCGCGCCCACCAGCACGATGAGTGCCGCACACATCATGAAAGCGCCGACAGCGTCGCCCATGCTGAAGTTCCCGGCCATGCCGGCGCTGGCCAGCACGGCGGCGCCGGGCGTACTCCAGGCCACCATGACCGGCTTGCGCCACCACAGCGAAGGCACCAGGGTACAGAGACCCATGCCCAGGCCAATGGCCCACATCCACGA